>NZ_JAUBSD010000099.1:0-27474 GCF_036704575.1 Microcoleus sp. K5-D4 | reverse complement strand
GCCTACACAGTCTCTTATGCTTATTTTGTTAACTTTGTCAAGTTCATATTATACCAAATTAGATGAGCTTACCCTGGGTGTGCTTGAGCCTCCACATCCAAAAGGGCCATTAGGAAAAGTTAATAATAACTTTCGCAAGTTCATGCTTAAGCAAGGAGGTCTATATCTCAATTGTGTAGTTCGTATCAATCCACAACTCGGTGCTGAATTACTTTTAGCTCTGACTATTTCACCGCCAGGTTATCGTTATGAACTCGATAATAACTCTAATAGGTTAACTAATTATCTTGGAACAAAAGGAGCGGACGAGATTGATGTCTGTACATTCAAGTTTATTCCGCTCGTGTCTCTCTTACAAATTAATGAAGTTCTTGCCATTGATGTTATTGCAACCCTTTGTAAGGTAGCCACAGATTACTGGCATGAGCATCGCTGGGTAAAAAACAAACTGGAGGGTATGCCAAAAACTGATATTGATGGTGTAACTTTACTTGTTGGCGATAGTAGAAAATATTTTAAAGGTGGTCGTCATGCACTATATTGGCATCGCAAGTATCCTTGGTCTCCAAATATTGTCGCTTGTTTCTTAATGACGCTGGAGGGATGGCTCTACAGTCGTCCGACTAAAGCAGCACTCGAACGTTCTATATCAATTATTTTTGAGCGTGCTGACACTGTTGCAATGCTTGGGGTACTCATTTCGCTGGCTAAATGCGATCCCAATCTTTTGAAAGGTTCCTTACTACCTCTACAGTCGTCATTACAACTTTGGGTATGGTTAGAGTTTGAATTAATTGATCGGGGACAAGATTTTGCCTTTGATTTTGGGAAGGCATGGAGCCGACTGTCAAACGAGGAATCTCAAGAGTTAGCTGAATTTCATCAGTTATCTCACCGAAAAATTTCCCTTTTAGAGATAGCACTCCCAATGTGGCTAAAGGGAAACATTCCTTTGGATGCAACATCTCAGATTTTGGCAGACTGGGATAATCACCAAATTAATTTTATTCCAGAGGTCAGTCGCTACCGTGCATTAAAAATCCGAGCTTGGTTTGAGGGCAACAACTGGCTGTCGGAAAAGGATGAACATGGAACTAGAAGCTTTGGCTTCGTCGGTACTCTACCTGAAGATCCTGAAGTTGATGCTCAAGCCGAATCTGCAATTGGGAATCTTCAGCATTTCCAAATCGTAATGATGTGCCGAAAAATTGTAGATGGTGAGTTGCAAAAGACACCAGAACTACATAGGGAGTTTGTTACTCTACTGACCAGTGAAAAACAGCTTTGTTCTCTACAAGAACGCTTGAGAAAGAAAGCTTTTATCGATAGAATTTGGGCAACCATTGCTGTTATTCTAGAGTTTCCTATTGATAATCTCAACCCAGAACTGGAGAACTACATCACTGATTATGCTAGTGATTTTTCTAATCTACCGATAAGTTTAGATGACGGCAGTCGTTGTCAGAATCATAATATGGATGCTGAAGCTTTTATCGCTCATGCAGCCCCTAAATTACTGCGAAGATGCAAATCTGAAACCTTACTTCGATCATCTGCTTTCCGTTGCTTTATTGGTGTCCGCAATTGCAATACATCTGCTTTTATGAGTTCATGGATAAGAGAATATGGGCTTGTTCACCCTCTCACCCAAGAACTCATCAATATTGTACCCCGAATAGCCCGCCTCATTTCCCTGACTCATACAGTATCCTCTGCTAAGGTTATCCAAAATTTTGCTAACCCAGATGGGTCTTATCTAGCCCCGCGTCCGGAATTTATTGATGAAGAAATAAGCAAACGAGAAGATCCTCAAATTGAAGAGGCTTGGTCTAGTTTTCAAAATGAGTTTGAGGAGAAAAAAAATTTAGAAATTTCTATAATTGATACTTCTAAATGGATGCCCGAAATACTTATCCAACCTCTGCAACAACAACCTCGCTGGTTACACAATTACTTTGATTGGGATTTTTTAGCGGCAGGGTTGATTCCGGTGCTAGAAGCAAAGCCAGATAGCGAGATAGAGCTGGATTTAATCAGTTTATTACGTGAACAAGTGCTTTTTGCTTTGTTTCACGAAAGGGCAACAGTTTATGTAGAGAACAAAGCAGAGCAAGAAGAGGATGGCGATAATTCTGTAGAAACAGAACTTTCTTCAGCTCAATCTCAAATAATAGATACAATATTAAAATCCACTTCTAGCGAAGTTGCTACACGAATTAATGTAATTCTCCAGGTTATCAAAAATGTTGACCTGGTAGATTGCATTGTTTTATGTCATATTGTAGATGCTTTGAGTTACTGCATTGTTGAGGGGAGTTCTTCAGATATAATTGACAACTCATTTAGAAATCACATAGTCTGTGCAGTTGGAGAATATCTTTTTGACCTTAGAAACCAGCCGGAGTCAAATCTACGATTCCTCGGTAAAACCAGAGATGTCTGGAAAAATTTAATTGACTTACTGTGGCAATGGTCTCAGAAAAATGTTAAGTATGCAACTCAAGCCGATCAATGGCTTATGGAGTTTTTAAAGCGTTTTCAAGAAGTATTACTTGTTGATTGGTCGTTAAGAGAAAAATTATACCGTGTTGGCAAATCAACGAATTATAGATTCTTCCGCCGTTTACTTTTCCAAATCCTCATCCAAAAACAGGAACTCTTACCCAGTAGCAGAAATGACGAAAGTGAACTTTTAGTTCAACTTCTTGCTGAACTCTGGGATTCAGATCGCAGTTGGATAATAAAGAGACAACCTCGACCTAGTGACCTGATGACTTTGTTGGGGCAGTTACAGGAAATTGACGCGCTAGGAGCAAGAAGACTAGGGGATGAGATAGCTAATTCCTTAGCACATGGCTCTGATTGAACCAAGTATTGAATCCAGATTAGGTTGAAGAAAACGACAAGGTTAATTGTACTCAAGCAAAAGAGGAGGTTTCACCGATCGCACTACTCGATCGATTCATGAAAAAAATTAGTCTTCAGATTTTATATTACTCCCAGTAATTTTCCCAATCATCCTTAAAAGCTTGCTGCAATCTCTGCATATACGCATCAGTCTTAATCTTCACCATCCACAGATTATTGGCATTGCGGCCTCCCTTGCACACAACACCTTCATCCACACCGTATTTCCCCTTGCGAAGATCGTCCATAAACTTGCCCGTCAGTTTGCCGCGATAAATCACTCGCGCAATATTTAATTTACCAAAATCCCGAATAAACCGCTCCGGAACAACCATACCGCCCTCGGTTTTCACATAAAAAAGCACCAGTTGTTTGCGATCGTCCTTTTGGTGCATTCCCGCAAACGAGCTAGCACCAAAAAACTCTGTAAACACAGTAATTTCAGCGCAGTGATACTGTTCGTTCTCTCGAAATATCGACTCTAAGGGACTAGCAAAGTCTCTCTTAAATATTTCAGGTGCTGTTTCTAAACCTGGATGTGCAGCATTAAATTCTGCAATTCCCATCTCATCCAAATCAAATCTACTGCGGCGCGTACCAAAAGCATACCAACCAAGTTCAACTTCCCAAACCCAATGCAAATTAGTGCCATCGTACTTCTCAAAAGCTATACATTGTTCATTAGGGCAATTTTTACTATCGGGAATTTTGGGATAGGCAAGTTGAACTCGTGTCATATCAATCACTAATAATAAAACTCGTTTGTAGTGAGGATTTTAGTCGCTATTAAGCTGTGTATTTAAATTGCACGGTAAAACAATTTTTCACTCTGGTCAGGTGGGCAGGAGAACCCGCCCTGAACATACAACTTAAATGCACAACCGCTTACCTAAAAATATTAAGATTTGACTAAAATCCTCACTACATACAAACTTTATGTGGTTTTTAACAGTTTCCCCCCTTCCTCTTCACTTCTAAAAATCCATCAGTTGAGCAGTTTGAACGGCTACTTCTTTAATCTGGGAACCGCGGCGCACCTTCAGTTTTAGAATTTGACCGATTTCACTGTTGTCCACCAAACTTTGCAACTGTTCGGCCTCAGTCACTCCCTCACCGTCAATTTGAACTATCACATCCCCTTTGCGAAGGCCTGCTTTCTCAGCAGGGGTGTTGGGCACAACTCTCATCACTAACACTCCCTTAACTTCCGGCACAATTAAAGGAGCATTGGGGTCAGAATTATTCTCTCTGGCCATTTCAGGAGTCAAAGCAATCATCTGAATCCCCAAAAACGGATGGCTGACTTGTTCTCCCTTGGCTAACTGCGCGTAGATGGCCTTGGCTTTGTCGATCGGAATCGCAAACCCAATACCCATTGCATCAGCTCGAATCGCCGTGTTGATGCCAATCACTTCTCCTCTGCTGTTTAACAGCGGGCCGCCGGAATTGCCGGGATTGATGGCGGCGTCGGTTTGAATGAAATCGAGCCGCTTGTCGGGAATGCCGACGGCTGCACTGGAGCGTTTGAGGGTGCTGATAATGCCCAAGGTGACGGTGTTGTCAAATCCCAGGGGGTTGCCCACGGCGATCGCCCAATCTCCTACTTTCACCGCGTTGGAATCTCCTAGGGTTGCCACGGGCAAGTTAACTTCCTTAGTATTAATTTTGACAACTGCCAAATCAGTTACTTCGTCAGTACCTTGCACTTCTCCTGGAAATGTCCTGCCGTCGTTTAAGGTGACAGTCACTCGATCGGCTTTGTCAACTACGTGAGCGTTGGTTAAAACAATCCCGCTTTTGTCAATAATGAAGCCGGAACCTTGACCGCGTAAGCGTTCTTGTCTGGGGGTCATGCTCCGTAAATCTTCTCCCAAAAATCTACGGAAGAAGGGGTCTTCCATTAAGGGGTCAAGGTTGCGGCTGACAGTGCGCTCGGTATCAATGCGGACAACTGCCGGCCCAACTCGATCGACAGCCGCCGTCACAAAACTGGCTGTATCCGCCGGGAGTTCCCCGCCCCGCAGCGCTAACAGTTGCGGATTCGGGGGAGTGGCTGGGGAATTCTGGAACTGTAAGTTGGGCGGATTTGTGCCATCAGCGGCGACAGCGGGTGCAGCATTGATTGCTAACGCACTCAGGGCGATCGTCATTCCTAAAATTAGGGCGAACCAACGAGCACCGATTCGATGTGCGGGGCGAAAAAACTTAAATAGTCGCATAGCGTCAATTTTTGTTAGTCTGGGTTAGTCTGGTAAACGTGTGCGATCGTGCGGGCTCAATAATCTGCCACTATGAAGATCCTAAATATATTTTGACAGTTACAATACATGAGTCACCAGCCCGCACCAACTCAACATATTCTGAATTCTAACTTTTAAATTTCCTTCGTAACCCCAATGATTCTATCTGATACTTCTACTGACAAATCCTTGCCCTCCAATTCCCACCACCATCACGACGATAAATCAGCCCACCCTCACCATCACGATGAAGAATCGATGCGGCGGCTGGTAAATCGCTTGTCTCGGATTGAGGGACACGTCCGAGGCATTAAAACAATGGTGCAAGAAAACCGTCCCTGTCCCGAAGTTCTCGTGCAAGTTGCTGCGGTTCGAGGAGCGCTCGATCGCGTGGCGAGAATCATTCTTGATGAACATTTAACAGAGTGCATTGCCAGAGCCGCTAAAGAAGGCAATATCGATACGGAAATCGAAGAGTTGAAAGCGGCTTTGGATCGGTTTTTGCCTTAGCAGTTGCCAATTTTTACCTCCATATAACAAAACCTGCAAATTAAACAAAACTTGCAAGTTATGATTTCTGGCGCTTTTTTTGAGCATCTTTCTAAAACGCGGGAAAAGCATCACATCTTCTCCCCCTCACCCCCATTGCCACAACACATAATTTATATGCTCCGCAGTTTATGAGAGCGAGTTTTGTTAAAAAAGAATTAGTCAAGTTTGTCGTGATGACGCAACTCCCCACAATCTTCAAAAGCTGAGGGCAAACAATTAGATAATCGGTGCTTAATCCGACGTGCTATTAACTGTCTAGACTTTCGTCAGCTTGGCTTTTAGGTGGTATCTGACTGTTGCATAAACTGCTTTATAGGAAGCCTCAATGCTGTATTCCTGCTGCAACCACTCTTGAATCTCTCCATAGCTTTTAAAGCCTTCCTGGGGGTCGCTGAGGCGCATTGCCAAACTAGCGCGTGCCAAAGGAGGAATGGCAGGCTTGCGGCCGCCGCTGTGCTTTGTTTCGAGGAGTCCTTCGAGTCCGTCAGAGCGGTACTTTCTCAGCCACCGCTGGACTGTAATTCGATTTACCCCGATCGTCATAGCCAATTCTTTAACTGTCTTAACATGACAAATTTTGAACAGGTAAAGTGCTTGAATTTTTTGAAAGCCGCTTGCCGTTTTTTGTTCACTTAACAGGTTTTTTAGTTCTTCAATTGTCTCTGTGATGCTAAGCTTACATACTCCAGCCATATCAATTACCTCAAGATTCGCGTTCTACAATACCTTTGTTGGACAATGGAGCCAAAGCTGCTCCTATCCTAAATGCTGACCTTTTGTTTGCCCTGAAGCCATACAAAAGCGATCGTTCTCATTAAACTTTTTCCTTCCGGGAGGCACTCAGACGCTCAGAAACCGCATTATTTTAACCTGGAGCAAGGTGGCAACGATTTTTTTTGGTAAAAAACCCGGTTTCTGGGTCAGTTTTGTATTTGATGGACAAGCGTCATTGCTAATACTGATAGCCGTTAACCGATCGACTCTAAGATTAGCGGCAATAGGTGACTCTTAAGGAATACCATTTATTCTTTTATTGTTAAACATCTATCATGGTTTTCCTGGTATCTATTGGTAATTTTTGCGAACGTATGGGCGATTTTTAGTCATTAGGTGCTAGCAAACAGGCGAATGTCTCTACACCAGCGATCGCATTTTTATACAGACATTCCCCTACTCCCAGAAGTGCATTTCTGGCTTTCGCTGTGCGAGAAATCTTGATACATCAACACTCTCATCACCCGGAGTGGGTAGCGCCGAGTGACATTGCAACCTACTTTCACAGCAAGCGGGCAAGTATCCGTGAAACTACTGGCTTTATCGCCAATTGAGTAAAACACGACGAGGGTGGCATTGTCAATTTCTCAGCATTACAGTATAAGTATCGGCTATTTTTGCCTGCCTGCTGTGATCGAAAGCCGAGTTTCTATGTGATCCTACTAGCATTTTTTTGTGATCTTAGTCACACGCCTACTCAGTAAGCTCAACTACCCACAAAAAGTTATGGGTAGTTGAGCACTTTCCACCTCAAATCTTGCAGATTGAGGGAAGTCTCACCCTGGGTGTGAATCTTTCAGAATCTAAAATTGCAGAACATCCGGTGTAACCAGCTTGCTGACAGTATTCTTCATTTAAAAGGTGTAGAGAAGCCACAATGAACGTTGACGAACTGCTCAAGCTATATGCAATAGGAGAAAGAAATTTTAGCGGGGTCTACCTGCACGAGGTCTACCTCTACGAAGCAGAATTGATTGGAGCCAATCTGTATGAAGCCGACCTGATTGGAGCCAATCTCAGCAAAGCCAAACTTAACAGAGTCAACTTTGGCAAAGCCAATTTATGCAAGATTAATTTGAGCAAAGCAGACTTAGGTGGAGCCGACCTCACAGAAGCACTTTTAGTTGAAGCTAACCTGCATCGAGCTGAGTTGATGGGAGCGAATCTCAGTAAAGCAGACTTGAGCGGAGCTTCCCTGATCCAAGCAACTTTAATTGGAGCCAACATATCTAGGGCAACACTCAGCCATGCAGACTTGCACGGAGTAAATCTTTACGGAGTAAACTTGCGTAGGGCGGTACTCACAGAATGCGATTTAATTGGCGCAAACTTGAGCAAAGTAGACCTTAGCGGAGCCGACTTAATGGGGGCGAGTCTAATTAGGGCAGACTTGACTGAAGCGATTTTAAGTGCGTCAGACTTAAGCGGAGCAAACCTGTTGGGAGCAAACCTTACAAAAGTTAACCTGAGCGGAGTATATCTTAAGGGTACAACGATGCCCGACGGCACGATTCACGACTAATTTATTTGTTAATTTTTATGGTTGCCGAGAACAGCGGCTAAAGGGTAATGAGTAATTCATTACCCTAATTTATTGGCAGCGAAATCTTTATTTGACACTAAGGTAAGGCCGAGAACTTCAATGTAGGGTGCTGATGGCGCACAGAACTCCTACATACGGCAAGTCAAAAGATTTGTTGGGTGAACTTGTGTTATGGTGATTTTCAATTGCTTCGATAAAAGCTATTTTAGATTTAATATTTTGGATTTTGGACGGTTAAAATGAAACTCAGAATCCTCGCTGCTGCAACGCTGCTAAGCGCGATCGCCCCGATCGCTCCTGCACCCGCCGAGAACATCCAACACACGCAACAATTACTAGCCACCCGACAGTGCCCCAACTGCGACCTCAGCAGTGCGGGCTTGGTTTTAGCCAACTTAACAGGAGCCAATCTCAAAGGTGCTGACTTGAGGTTGGCTAACCTCAGTCGAGCCAACCTCACGGGGGCTGACCTCAGCGGTGCTAACCTCAGCGGCACTAGCCTGTTTGGCGTCAACCTGACAGGGGCAAACCTCAGCGGAGCTAACCTCAGCGGTGCTGACTTGAGAAGTGCCTATCTCAGCGACGCCAATTTGCAAGGCGCTAATTTAAATAACGCGCAACTGCTCGGAGTTAGAGGAATGCCAACCAATATCGGCACCGCTGAAGACTTCTACCGGTTGGGAGTGCTGGAAGCTCAAGCAGGAAACTACAGAAACGCGATTGATTATTACAATCAAGCCCTGAATCTGAAATCGGATTTAGCAGCCGTTTATTTTGCGCGCAGTATGTCTCGCGCTGACTTGGGAGACTTCGCCGGCGCGACTCAAGACGCCGAGCAAGCAAACAAACTCTTTGCAGCTCAAGGAAATCCCCAAGGTCAGGATTTGTCAAAGCAGTTAGGCGAAGCCATTGTTGCACGTCAAAAGCCTACGGAACCCCGCACGGGCGGCGGTGGCAACTTTATGAGTCTTCTGGGCTCGATCGGTTCTGTGCTGGTGAAGTTGATCTTGCCTTGACGGTTGCCTAATTCATGGGAATCTCGATCCAGAATTCTGTACCATGACCGGGTACAGAAACACACTTAAGTACGCCTTGGTGTTTCTCAACTACAATTTGGTAACTGATAGACAATCCTAAACCCGTGCCCCGACCTACGGGTTTAGTAGTAAAAAACGGATTAAATATATGAGAGATTAACTCTTTGGGGATGCCGTGACCATTGTCGGCAATACAAATTCCTACCGTTTTTTCATCGATTAATTCAGTGCGAATCCGAATGCAAGGGGATGGGAAATCAGGAATCAAACACTCGGTGGTGGCATTTATATCTCCTGACTCGATAGGCAGTATTTGGGAGCTTAAATGCGTCGCCGCTGCACTTGCCGCTTTAAAGGGAAGATTCATAACTCGCTCTTTTTTTCCCATTTCTAGGGCGTCAAGAGCATTACCGATCAGATTCATAAATACCTGATTGAGCGAGCTGGCATAGCATTCTACTAAGGGCAACTTGCCGTATTCTTTAATAATTTCTACGGTGTTGTGATCGGAATTGGCTTTGATCCGGTGCTGCAAAATCAACAGGGTACTGTCTATGCCCTCGTGAATGTCAACGGCTTTTTTCTCGGCTTGATCCGTCCGGGAAAAATTACGCAAAGATACAACTAACTGGCGGATGCGCTCAACTCCGACTGTCATGGAACCCAAAATTTTTGGCAAATCTTCGGCAAGAAATTCGATGTCGATTGCTTCGGAGCACTCGCTAATTTCTGGGTTGGGATTGGGGTAGTGCTGGCGGTAGAGTTCCACCAAGCAGAGTAAATCTTTGGTGTATTCGCTGGCGTGGGACAGATTGCCGTAGATAAAGTTAACGGGGTTATTTATTTCGTGGGCGACTCCGGCCAGGAGTTGTCCGAGACTGGACATTTTTTCGGTTTGAATCAGTTGGGCTTGGGTATTGTGCAATTCTGTGAGGGTTTTAGCTAGCTGTTCGGCTTTTAATCGATCGGCAGTTGCTGCATTGAGACTTTCTTGATAAAGTTCTGCTTGGTGAATGGCGATCGCAGCTTGAGCCGCTAAATGTTGCACCAATTCCTGTTCTGCTGTTTGCCAAACTCTCGGCCCCGAACACTCATGGGCAATCAGTAACCCCCACAATTGGGAATCTTTGCCTCTCATCGGCACAATTAAACTTCCTCTTACCTGCAACTCTTCCAAAAATTCGCGGTGACAGGGTGTTAAATCCTCAGTATAAATATCATTAATTGCTCGCACCCCTCCGGCTCGATAAAAGCAGTCTGAGAATTCGGGAAAGCATTGTTGTGGAGATGTGATACCTAAAATAGACCGCCACTCGCCGCAAACAGCTTCGACAACTACCTCGCCCTGTCTGTCTGCTGCAAATTGGTAGATTACCGTGCGATCGGTATCCAACAAAACTCTGACTTCTCGCACAATAGTTTGCAGTATGATTTTTAAATCTAAGGTGCTGCGAATCTGGTCTCTAACTCGCGTCAATACTTTGGCAAAGTCCAAGGATTGTTGCAATTGGGCGGTGCGTTCTTGAACTTGGCGCTCCAAGTTGGCATTCAGGGTTTGCACTTCTTTATAAAGAATGTACTGCCCAATTGCCGAACAAAATTGGCGGCCTATAGCTAAAGCTTGCTCAATTTCCTCGTAATTCCACTCGGGCGACTGACCTTTTTTTATTTCTCGCCAGAGTTCAAAGGATTGTCTAGGAAGGGTTTGCTCAGCGCTGGTGTCAAAGCGCCCCGCCCACATCTTTTCGGTATCAATTGCATTGCGAAAAATGGTCAAACAGCCGACTACTTGTTGTTGGTAGTGGAGGGGAATTACCAGCAAACCCCGAATTTGAGTAGATTGGAAAGCGGGAACTAATACTCTAAATAGAGCTTCTTTGTATAAGTCGGTAATTATCAAAACAGGGAATTGAGAATTAGTAAAACTGGCAATTTTGGGAAGTTGGTCGGTATTTTTGAATCCTTTGGTTAGCCATTCCTGCCAGAGGGGATGAGCTTCGAGCGCCTTAACTTTTTCCCAGTTGGGAAGTGTCGGTTGTTCTCCTGTGGTGAACACTTCAAAGGTAGCATCACTGTGGGCTGGGGCAATGGGAAATCCTCCCTCAATCTTGGGAGCAGAGAACTTTTCACCGTTGATTTTCGGCGGGTTGAGATAGAGTCGGCCACCGCTGCCACCCAAAGCGGTGACGGTAGCTTCTAAACCCTGTTGCAGTTGAATGTTGACGTGACCGTACAACAGGGCTGCTATGCGGCTCACGGTAGCTTCGCGGGCGGCTTGAGAGCGGGTTTGCTGGAGGAGGAGCGCGTGGGCGATGGCGCTAGACAATTGATCTGATACGAGCTGAACTACTTCTAAATCTGCTGGTGAAATATTGAGGGGCGCGGAGTGGTGAGACACTAAAAGTCCCCACAGTTCGATGTGAATTTTTTGATTATTTCCTGGCTCGTATCTAGTCAGACACGTGGCCGCCTCACAGATATCTGTTTTGCTGTTTGGCGACGCGATCCTGCGGTGCAAAATCGGCACGACTAAGGAAGATTGCACTCCCATTGCTATCAGGTAAGCGGTGTGGCAAGGATCGAGCGATCTGTAGTGCATCTCTTCCTTTACTAAAGGTTGACCGGTGCCTGCAGCATCGAGGGGGCTCAGGACGATCGTCCCTGAGTTAACATCTATTATTGTCCGCTGGCGCATAGTGACATACATCTCCCTGGCGCTCGCGGGAATGTCGTCTGCGGGAAAGTGCAGTCCTTTCAAGGAAGGGAGATGGTTGTTATTAATTGATTCCGCAACAACTTCTCCACTCCCGTCGGCACTAAACCTGTAAATCATAATGCGATCTGTTTTCAAAAAAGCCCGCACTTCTGCTACTGTACTGGTTAAAATATCTTCTAATTCTAGAGATTGACGAATGCGTTCTGTTATCCGCCGTATCAAAACTTCTCTGTCTAGTTTATAATGTAATTCTTCCGTATTTTCTGTGAGTTGCATAAATCTCCTTTTGTACTTATACAATGATAATAAGAAGTTTTGATGTGCTGTTGGAGCGTTCAAACTCAAATAACTCACCCTGAGTTTTTGACTCAACCGATCTGTACAATTAATCGGTGGCGCATTGGTGAGAGACGACGGTGTATCGCCTCGGGTGGGCTGGGGCAAGTAAAATCTGCGATCGCGCCGGTTTAATCCTTGCCTTCAACAGGCAGAGCAACTTAAGCAAATAATAATTATTATTTTAATGCTCTTATAAATTTCTCGCAATCTTCAACTCTCACTATGAGAATTCTTCATTGTTAGGATAACTTGACATTTGTTGTATAACTTCATATAATGATAATTAACGAAAGAATTTGAGTTTCTATCAGCGCGCAAAGCGTTGACCAATTTCTTGGCGCACGCTCATCAGAATTTTACCCAAATGATTTTGACCGGTTCGGTCGCAGCCACACCCCCAGTAGTAATCCGTTGGCGAATCCTCGACAATGACTCGATCCCCTGTGGCGAGGAGAATCGCTTGAATGTCTGTATGAGTCAGAAACTTAGTTAAAACTGCTTCGCGCATAATGGGAATTTTCACAGCTTCCCAATCATCGCGAATCCGGTGGTTGGGATCTCGACCTAGTTTAGCGGCTTCTTGAGGAGTTGCTACGGCTTGAATCGCCGCCACTAATCTTTTATCCGTGCTGACAAATTTTTGGGCTTGATAGTAATGTTCCACAGTCAACCAATATTGACCGTGCAGAGAAATGTCGTGTAGTGAAAAATTAGAAAAGCAGCCGTAAGGCTCCTCTACTTTATAAAAGTAAATTATCATTAGATTTGAGATTTTATATTTTACAGGATGTAGGTAGAATGTAATTATTTAAGCTGCCCCTGAAGCGCCTTACCGCGCTCTTAGTAACGTTTCAAACCACTTGTTGCCTCCAGGAGTATTTGAGATTGATTGTATAAGTAGTGGGGCTTGTATTAAAAACTCCTCGGTAAGGATTCAGGTCTAAAAACTTGCGGCTCCAACGCTTGTCTGGCAAGGGTTTTAGGGCAAAATAAGGGTTTTTGTCTTTCGTGGTTAATTGTCAATAAACGAGGAGAAGTGACAGTTTTTCGTGGTTTATTGAGAATATAGATTGATTTAGTATCAAGCTCCATATCTAAAGTCTTTGCCCAGCAAGGAGTTCAGTGACCTGAATCCTTACACTCCTCGCATAGACTTTATTTAAAATAGCAGGTACGCTTTTAAACCCAGTTTATTGGAAAAAAGCGGGTTGGGCAAGTAAAAATCTAGGAATCAACTGGCTTTCTGAGGAATAAGCTGTTGTGCATTTAAGTTTTGTTTTGAGGGCGGGCTTTCCGGCCCACTCCACAAGAGTGAAATTTTATTGAGCCATGCAATTTAAACGCGGATTAGCTTAGTGCGTAATTCCTATTTTTAAATTAAGGATTAAGAATTTGAAATCAAGAATAAGCAATGGGGATTTAAGAGTATTTATTATTCCCTCTTCCTTCATTATTATAAAACGGCCTCAGAAGAATGAAAAGCGCGGTTAGCGATATCGGCATAACGCAGTTCGCTACACAAAATTTTGCTGATCAACTGAGTAGTCCTCGGAAATTGGAGGCCCGCTTGATAAACAGCTCCTGTAAACTGATAGAAGGCTCGGGCCAAGCGACTAGCCCAAACCATATCAGTGTTGCATTCTTGGGCGATCGATTGATTGTATGGCTCCTTAGCGTCGTCGGCACCTCCAAGAGCTCGATCGATCCCCTCAGCAGCCTTAAATCCGCTAACAATGGCAGGACGAATTCCTTCACCGGACAACTGGTAATAGGTGATTGGTCATGGGGCAGGAGGAATTGGTAAGTTAATGAGTGTTAAATCTTGAGCTTTTAACTCACAACTCACAAATCATTAAGCGTCTGCTGGTTGTTCGCGGCCGGATCTCGGCAATCTCAAAACTATTCCTATTCCCCCTGCCAAATTTCCGATTCCCTAAACAGTCGTGATATCTTTCTCTTTCGCTGCCAGAACTTCTTCTATTTTGCCAATGTACTTGTCCGTCAGCTTTTGAATTTTATCTTGCAAGTCCCGGGATTCATCTTTAGAGATATCGCTGCTTTTTTCCTGCTTGCGAATCGAGTCAACGGCATCGCGGCGGATATTGCGAATTGCAACTTTACCTTCTTCAGCAAACTTCCCGGCCATTTTGACAAATTCTTGGCGTCTGTCGCTCGTCAGCGGCGGAATGTTCAAGCGAATAACTGAACCGTCGTTGTTGGGAACGAGTCCTACATCGGACAGGGAAATTGCTTTTTCGATCGAGTTGAGCGCTGTGCGATCGAACGGTTGAATGGTGATCGTAGTCGCATCCGGGGTGCCGATGTTGGCAAGGGATTTGATCGGAGTTGGAGAGCCGTAGTAGTCTACCATGACTCGATCGAGGAGAGAGGCGTTAGCCCGTCCCGTCCGAATAGTATTAAAAGACCGTTGAGTAGCCTCAACTGCCTTTTGCATATGATCTTCTGCGTCAGCTAACTTCACAAAAACCTCCGACAAGAGTTCCAATAGATTCTCCCATTACAGCTCGGTAGATGTTGCCCGACACCGAGAGGTCAAATACCATAATAGGAATATTATTTTCTTTGCAAAGGGCGATCGCCGTACTGTCCATCACCCGCAAATCTTGATTCAAGACGTGGGCATAGGTGAGGGTTTGATACCTGCGCGCGTTGGGGTTGAGGTGGGGGTCGGAATCGTACACCCCATCTACCTTAGTAGCTTTAAAAATCACCTCTGCATCAATTTCAGCCGCCCGCAAAGCGGCTGTAGTATCAGTAGTAAAAAAAGGGTTGCCAGAACCGGCACCGAAAATCACTACTCGTTTTTTTTCGAGGTGGCGAATTGCCCGCCGCCGGATGTAGGGTTCAGCTACTTCTTGCATGGCGATCGCCGATTGCACCCTCGTTGGCACTCCTGCTTGTTCCAGGGCATCCTGCAAAGTGATAGCATTCATCACCGTCGCAATCATGCCCACATAATCAGCCGTTGCCCGATCCATCCCTGCCGAAGCAGCTTTCACCCCGCGAAAAATGTTGCCGCCACCGACAACAATCGCGATTTGAATGCCTTGCGACACGACTTTGGCAACTTCCTGGGCGATCGACTGAACGACTACCGGATCGATGCCGTAGCCCAAGCTACCCATAAGCGCTTCACCGCTGAGCTTCAGCAAAACTCGCTGATAAACCATCCCCATGCCGCCACTATTTTTTTACTCTTTTTGCCTCCACCATAAGATAGCAGTACGGGTGCATTTTGAACATCAATTACCCAGAACAGACCCAAAAGTCTGTTCCAGAACAGTTGAGTGAGAACGGTTGACTAAATTTAATCCTTGGGGACGAAATTAAGAGCAGCAGAATTCATGCAGTAACGCTGACCGGTAGGTTTTGGCCCGTCGTTAAATACGTGACCGAGATGAGCGTCGCAAACAGCGCACAGTACCTCTGTTCGGCGCATGAACAAAGTGTTATCGGACTCACACTTGACATTTTCTTCGCTAACGGGAGCGTAGAAACTCGGCCAACCGGTACCGGAATCGTACTTTGTTTCTGATTTAAATAGCTCAGTGCCGCAGCAAATACACTTATAAGTTCCGGATTTTTTGTTGTCGTGATATTCCCCGCTAAAAGCTCTTTCTGTTCCTTTTTTGCGGGTGACTTTAAACTGTTCTGGCGTGAGTTGTTGTTGCCATTCAGCGTCGGTTTTTTTAACTTTTTCAGTCATGATTAGAGGTTGGGTTAAGATGTATTTAGCTGTTGAGTGTTGACGGTTAACTGTTGAGTGTTGACGGTTAACGGTATATTCCTAGTTAACTCAGGCTTCCATTAATATTAACCTAATTGGCTCGAAATGAACATACCAGGGAAAATGATTGTCCTTAATAGCCCTCCAGTTTTCCTTGAAAAATTCGGCTTGCAAGTGATAATCTTGGGAATCATTGGGAGGCGAGTGCAATTTGAGATATAATGTCACCCGGTGCGGAGTTTCCACAGTCGAGGCGATCCAACAAGCAAAAGTATTTTCACGATCGCACCCGCTAACAAAAATCAGTTGATGAGCCCGAATTCCCACAGAAACTAGAGATTTGGGAATTGGTTCAACTACACTCAGAGTACAGCCCCAGTCGATCGCCTCCACGAGAGTTTCTGCGATCGGTTTAGCTGCTGAGAAATTCTTGCAGCCCGTCAACTGTGCGACAGTGGAGTTGCCAGGGCGATCGAAAATGTTCTCTTTGGTATCAAAGGCGATCGGCCTTCCCTCGGCCAATACCAACAGATTTTTGCACACCCGGTAAACTTCCTCTAAATTGTGGCTGACTAACAAAGTAATTCCCCGATAATTAGCCAGAGTCTGCATTAACTCCCCTTCCAGTTGACTGCGTAAGTGAGTATCCAAAGCAGAAAACGGTTCGTCTAACAGCAGCAAATCGGGAGAAGGGGCGATCGCCCTCGCCAAAGCCACCCGCTGCTGTTGGCCCCCCGAAAGTTCGTGCGGGTAGCGGTTTTCCAGTCCCGACATTTGCACCGAAATTAGTTGTTCTTTTACCCGAATTTTTTGCTCGCTTTCAGATAAATGCTGCAAGCCAAACGCAATATTTTGAGCAACAGTCAGGTGAGGAAATAAAGCATAGTTTTGAAACAAAAAACCGATGCGGCGGTCTTTAGAAGCTACATTAATGCCCTGTGCTGAGTCAAATAAAACCCTGCCATTGACTGCAATTTTACCGCTCCTAGGAGTTTCCAAACCGGCGATGCAGCGCAGAGTCATGCTCTTACCAGAACCCGACGCGCCCAAAATTCCCAGCACTTCCGGGCCGATATCAAAGCCTACATCCAAAGCAAAGCCTGAGAGAGGTTTAAAAATGTTTAAACAAAGTCCGCTTTCCGGTTGTTTTGTTGTGGAATTTGTGGTAAAATAAGAGGCAGCTTGGGAAAAATTAGATTCCAGTTTTTGAATAGAATTTGGTTGGGGCGATCTCTTTTGTAACTCAGTCCAAAAATTAACAACAGTTAGCACGCTCAAAGAAATACTCAGAATAATCAAAACCCAAATAGCAGCTTGCCTCATATCCCCTGCTTCCACAGCAAAATAAATTGCCATCGGGATAGTTTGAGTTTGTCCGGGAATATTCCCCGCTAACATCAGCGTCGCGCCGAATTCACCCAAAGCGCGAGCAAATGCGAGAATAGTTCCTGCTAAAATTCCCGGCCATGCTAGCGGCAACATAATGCGCCAAAAGACTTCCCACTCCGAGGCCCCCAAAGTGCGGGCTGCATTGAGAAGATTGGCATCAATTTGCTCAAAAGCTCCCAAAGCAGTTTTGTACATGAGGGGAAATGATACAACTGTGGCAGTAATGGCGGCGGCTTGCCAAGTGAAAATTATAGTTAAGTCGAATTGTAGCAAAAATTGCCCGATCGCCCCATTTCTCCCAAACAGCAGCAGCAGCAAAAATCCGACGACTGTCGGCGGCAAAACTAAGGGAGAAATTAAAATGCCTTCAATCAAAGCTTTACCTCTGATGCGAGTTGAAAGCATCCACCGGGCGGCCGCTATTCCCAGAAAAAAGGTGATAAATGTCGCAATAGCGGAGGATTTTAGAGATATCCAGAGCGGAGAAATATCAAATTCCATCTATAAATACATCCGCGTTAATCAGTGCTTATCTGCTTTCATCAGCGGTAAAAAATCCCTAATTAATTAGTTATCGAACTATGCCAAATCCGTATTTCTGAAATACTATTTTAGCGCGATCGCCCGCCAAAAAGTCAACAAACGCTTTCGCAGCACCCGGATTGCGGCTGTTTCTGATAACTGCCAGCGGATAAACAATGGGCGAGTGCAAATTTTCGGCAGCCGTTAGCAGCACAGTTACTTTGTCGGAGGCTTTGGCGTCAGTCGCATAAACTATGCCAGCATCAACGTTACCGCTTTCGACAAATGTCAGCACTTGGCGGACGTTATTTCCCAGCACTAATTTTGGCTGGAGTTGCTGCCACAATCCAAGCTTAGTTAACATTTCCTGAGCGTATTGGCCCACAGGTACGCTTTTCGGTTCGCCGATCGCAATTTTCTTGATTCTGACATCTGTCAACTGTTTGAAATCGCTCAAAGCAACACCGTTTTTGGGAGTAATCAAAACTAGACGATTTGTCAGCAAATTGCGGCGCGTGTCGTTAATTAGCAGGTTAGATTGCTGCAATTCGTTCATTTGTTGTGTAGCGGCGCTTAAAAATACATCTACCGGTGCTCCTTGCTGGATTTGCTGTTTTAGAGCGCCGGAAGCACCGAAATTATAAGTGATAGTAATATTGGGATTGCTGCTTTGATAAACAGTCTTGATTTCCCCTAAAGCTTGCGACAGACTGATAGCAGCAGATACAGTTAAAGAGGTTCGCTGCTGCGCTGTTGTTGGGGAAACGCTTGGAAACAAGTTCCAACTAATCAGCAGTGTCAGCGCTACAGCGGCTGCGACGATCGAGTTGAAAATACGTTTTCTTTCCACAGGGCTATCTTCTAATTTGCCATAGGACAATCTACACTATTTGTAGTAGTAAGGTGCGCCGCGCACACCTTACAAGTAGAGTCTGTTTGTCCAGGATTATCATCTTCTAATGACTGATGACTGCTGACTAATGACTACGATCGCCATTTGACGGAACAGCCTATCGCCTCTGTAGTTGAAGGCTCAACGGGTTGGCTGTTGAGCAATTGGTCGATCGCACTCCGCAGATAAGAAACCTGCACCGCCCCCGGATCGTCGGCGTTGTCGTCAATTAAACCTTTATAGCGCAATCTGCCGTCTTGGTCTAACAAAAAAACTTCCGGCGTTTTAGAAGCCCCAAAACTTTCAGCTACATCTTGAGCAACATCTCGGATGTAGGGGAAGTTGAGTTGATTGTTGGCTGCAAAAATTTTCATGTTCTCAAAACTGTCGTCGGGATGCTGGTTTGCATCATTAGCATTAATCCCGATTAAAGTAACATCTCGATCTTGAAAATCTGCTTGAAGTTCTTTCATGCGATTGAGATACAATTGCACGTAAGGGCAATGATTGCACATGAATATCACCGCTATCGCCCGAAATTTTTCTAAATATCGAGCTAAATGGTGAACTTCGTCGTCAACTCCCGGCAGTTCAAAATCGGGAGCGTAGCCGTTAATGGGAGTACCCGTTGTATCGATTAGTAAACTCATATTTTCAGGAGGTGAAGAGCAGTATTTGCCAGCATGAAAGATGAAACTGTCAGCACGAATAAAATTGGCTGTTGTTTGGCTGTAGCTTAATTCTAGCCTTGCCAACAGCCTATTGTGATTCGTACTTCGCGATTTATTCCTCGTCTGGCTTTAGCCAACCTTGAGCCAGAGCTTGGTATCCAATAAGTTTATATGCTAATTTGGCGGCGGTAAATTCTGAGACTACAGAATCTACAATAGGTGCTAATTCCATAATGTCACACCCGATTACTTCGTAGGACTCGAAGATGCGGCGCAAAAATGCGGTGAGGGAATACCAATTTAACCCGCCCGGTTCGGGTGTTCCCACCCCTGGAATTAAAGTCGGATCGATGCCGTCTAAGTCGATCGTCAAAAATACCCGCTTAGTTGTGATACTGGCAATTGCCCGATCGGCCCAATCCGGTTGAGTAGCGATTTCCCTAGCTCGAATCACGTTTAGCTGTTTTGCTTTAATCAAGTCTGCTTCTTCTTTGCAGATAGCGCGAATCCCGATTTGCAGTGTCGGTAAGCCCATATCTACAATACGCCGCATCACGCAGGCGTGGTTGTGAATCGAGCCTTCGTACTCGTGCCGCAAGTCGCCGTGGGCGTCGATTTGCACGACTGTGAAAGGTTCGTTTGGGTATGCTTGGCGATAACCTTCGACAACGCCGGCAGTGATGCTGTGTTCGCCTCCGAGGGAGATGACAAATTTATTTTCGGTAACTAGCTGGTGGACTGCGGCTTGGGTGACTTGCAGCATTTCTGAGGATGAAACCGGTTGCCTGTTGCGGGTATCGGCGATCGGCTCTTGTGTATAAATTCCGACATCGTAGCAAACTTCGGAGTCCAATTCTTCGTCGTAGCACTCGAGTTGATGAGAAGCTTCTAGAAGTTTAGCGGGCCCGTTTTCGCACCCCCGGCGGTAAGTGGTGGTAGCTTCGTAGGGAATTGGTAAGATAACTACTTTGGCGGTGTCGTAGTCTGGTACGATTTCTGACCCCAGAAACGGTACGACAGCAGTGGAAACGATCGTTGGCATAAGGGAAATTTTAATACAGCAAAGAAGTCAGCAGGTTTAATCGTGACATAATATCGGCTCTAACTGCAAAGGAAGAAGGAAGAGGAATTAACCGCAGAGGGCGCAGAGGGCGCAGAGGGAGGAGGGAAGAGGGTTTGGGATTTATGTCCTAGCGGTTGCCTCGAATTGCGATACGGTTTGTAGTAATGACTTGAGTTCTTTGCAGGCTTGCATTCATCTAAAATCTAAAATCTAAAATCTAAAATCGCATGACATCTTCTACTCCCACTTCGTCAATTGCTGTTGTCCCTCAAACTTGGCTGTGGAAAGGCTTTCCCATTTGCTACCATGCTGCGGGTTCCCAGGGGCCTGCTGTGGTGTTTGTCCACGGTTTTGGTGCGTCTTGGGGCCACTGGCGCAAGAATTTGCCGGCGCTGGCTGCTGATTGCCGCTGTTATGCGATCGACCTCATCGGTTTTGGCGGTTCTGCTAAACCCGCGCCCAAACTTGAGATTGACTATACTTTTGAAACTTGGGGACAGCTAATTGCTGATTTTTGTCGGGAAGTTGCGGGCGGGCCGGCTTTTTTGGTGGGAAATTCGATCGGCTGCGTGGCAATTATGCAAGCGGCTGTTGATTTTCCCGATATTGCTTCTGGCGTAATTTTACTCAATTGTTCCCTGCGCTTGCTGCACGATCGCAAACGCGCCGAATTGCCTTGGTATCGCAGTTTTGGAGCGCCCATCGCACAAAAAGTTTTAAATGTCAAGTGGATAAGTCAATTATTTTTTAAACAATTAGCAACGCCAAAAACAGTAAAAAAAGTGCTTTTGCAAGCTTATCGCCGTCCTGAAGCTGTCAGCGACGAACTGGTAAATATGCTGCTGAAACCTGCCAAAGACAGCGGCGCAGTAGAAGTATTTGTGGCATTTATCAGTTATTCTCAAGGCCCGCTACCGGAGGATTTGTTGCCGCGTTTGAGCTGTCCGGCTTTGATTTTGTGGGGGACAGATGACCCTTGGGAGCCGATCGCATTGGGGCGAGAATTGGCAAAGTTTCCGGCTGTTGAAAAGTTTATTCCTTTGGAGGGAGTGGGCCATTGTCCCCAGGATGAAGCGCCGGAATTGGTCAATCCTATTTTACTCGATTGGATTAAAGAGCGATCGGCATTTGCAGAACAGTAAGGATTCAGGTCACTGAACTCCTTGCTGGGCAAAGACTTTAGATATGGAGCTTGATACTAAATCAATCTCTATTCTCAATAAACCACGAAAAACTGTCACTTCTCCTCGTTTATTGACAATTAACCACGAAAGACAAAAACCCTTATTTTGCCCTAAAACCCTTGCCAGACAAGCGTTGGAGCCGCAAGTTTTTAGACCTGAATCCTTACGCAGAACATTAGTGCTTTTGCTCCTTTCATCTGCGTGAATTAGCGTCAATCCATTGTCATCTGCGGTTAACACATTCTCTTTTTTTAACCGCAGATGATGGCAGATTAACACAGATTAACGCAGATGATTTATATCAATTTCGGTTGCAACATCGGTGATTGTTGACTGTTAACTGGATTTTACTATTCCGATGTTACCGGAATTGATATTACACGAATATGAAACTATCAGGGGTAAAGCCGCCTTGAATTACAGCTATTTGGTCAGATGTACCAGCCAAATTGATGGAGTTACCAACAATAGTGTAGTCAGAGAGACTCCCACGTAACTGAATGCGATCGATTCCCTGTTGGAAATCCTGAATCAGTGCAACTCCTGTTCCCGGATAGTATGTCTTGGTCGCATCACCGAGAACAAAAATATCTCTACCCCGACCCCCAATCAGCACATCCGTTTCACTGCTTCCCGGTGTCGCACTCAATGGATTTACTCCAATCAGGGTATCATTGCCGCGCAAACCTGAGAGTGTATCGTTACCATCTCCTCCTACTAAAGAATTGTTTTGGATGTTTCCGGTAAGGACATCTACATTCGGAGTTCCTGTGACATTAACGAAATTCTCTACAGTAAAATTCAGAGTGCCGATACCGGGTAAATTGTTAACCGCCAAACGATTCTGCGACAAATCCACATTAATAGAAGCTGTGCCGCTACCTGTAGAAGCATCGATGGTATTAATCTGCTCTAAAGGAGCAATTATTTGTTCTATATTTTGCAGGGTATCTGTACCGGCTGCGCCTTTATCTACAATACCTTTAGCCTCAATGGTAATGCCGCTGCCGAGGGAAAGATAGCTAATTGTATCCGTGCCTGCTCCTCCAGTTATGGTATCTGTGCCGCTACTGCCTAGGATAAAGTTATCTAAACTATCTCCGGTAATATTGTCGTTTCCTCCTGTGGTGCTAATACTGTTAGCTGGCGGAGGGGGTGGAGTTGGGTTTTGGGGAGGTAAAGCAGAATTCGTAAGTTGTGCTTCCTGATTTTGAGGAGGAGGATTGCCACCCGGTGCGCCTTGATTTTGGGGAGGAGGATTGCCAGGTGCGCCTTGGTTTTGAGGAGGAATATTGCCGATTTCACCCTGGTTTTGAGGAGAAATATTGCCGATTCCGCCCTGGTTTTGAGGAGGAATATTGCCAATTTCGCCCTGGTTTTGAGGAGGTGGATTGCCCAGTGCGCCTTGGTTTGGGGGAGGTTGGTTGCCCGCTGCGCCTTGATTTTGAGGGGGATTGCCCGCTGCGCCCTGATTTTGCCCTGGAGGATTGCCAGGTGCGCCTTGGTTTTCGGGAGGATTGGCAGGTGCGCCTTGATTTTGGGGAGGTTGGTTGCCCGCTGCGCCTTGATTTTGAGGAGGAGGATTGCCCAGTGCGCCTTGATTTTGGGGAGGTTGGTTGCCCGCTGCGCCTTGATTTTGGGGAGGTTGGTTGCCCGCTGCGCCCTGATTCTGCCCTGGAGGATTGCCCGCTGCGCCTTGGTTGTCGGGAGGATTGCCCGCTGCACCTTGATTTTGGGGAGGTTGGTTGCCCGCTGCGCCTTGATTTTGAGGAGGAGGATTGCCAGGTGCGCCTTGATTTTGGGGAGGTTGGTTGCCCGCTGCGCCTTGATTTTGGGGAGGATTGCCCGGTGCATTGATTGAATTAGGAAATAGTGCTGGCATGATGTAATTACCTGGATTAATTTTCTAAGTTTGAAGCAGTTGTCAGGCTAAAGAAATGAATTATCGATCTGCCTTTGAGTTAGTCTCTACAATCATTAAGCTGGTGGAATATGACATTTATTCCTGTCCTAGGATTACAGTTTTGTAATGTGAAGAAATTAGCGTTGTTCCGAATTTTGAGGTACATTACGATCGCCGGGTGGACGCGGCGGAATGCCCAGAATTTTAATCAACTCTGCTTCGGTGACTCCCAACTTTTTCGCTGCACCGGGAATATCTAAACGAGGACGGGGCGGTGGGCTGGACGGGCGATTATTTTCGCTTGGTGGTTCCGGGGGTTTGGCGGGTAGGCCCAAAGCTTCGATTAACTCCGCTTCGGTGACTCCTAATTGTTTGGCTGCTGCGGCAAAATCTATACGGGGCGGGCGTCTCCGCTCTTGACTGGGTTCTGGTTGGCTCTGGGCTAGTACAGTATTAGAATTAGCTGTAGTTTGATCGGGGAAACTCAAGCTGCTAAATCCCAGCAGCAAGGCTGTAGCAGGTAACGCAAGTAGTGAAGTAATTTTCATGATAGTTACGATCGCCGACCTAAAAATGTTTATAAATACATCAAATTCCCCAAACATTACCTGCAACAGTGCGGATGGATTACAGTTTTGTAATTTAAGTAAATCCCTGATAGCCGTATAATCGCAACCGGATAGGTAAATCTATGAATGTTCTATACGTTGAAGATGAAGAAAAAATCGCCAATTTTGTTTGTATGGGCTTGAAAGAACAAGGCTTTGTTGTGGATTATTGCGATAATGGCAATGATGGCTATGGGCGGGCGATGGATAATGAGTACGATGCGATCGTCCTGGATATTGTATTGCCGGGAAAAGATGGATTATCTATTCTCAAACATCTGCGAAAGGCGGGACGCAACGTACCCGTGATTTTATTAACTGCTCGCAATGAACTGGACGATCGCATTGAAGGGTTACATCTCGGTGCTGATGACTATTTGGCTAAACCGTTTTTTGTTGAGGAGTTAGTTGCTCGGATTTATGCTGTGGTGCGGCGGGCTTCAGGCGGTGGGCAAAATATTCTGAGCGTTGGCCCTGTTAAGCTCGATCGCATTCTCCGAGAAGTTACTTGCGATCGCCATGCGGTAGAACTTACAAGCCGCGAGTTTAATCTGTTGGAATATCTAATGCGATCGCCCGGTAGGGTACTCACCCGCACGCAAATCCTCGAACATATTTGGGGTTATGATTTTAATCCGAATACGAATGTAGTAGATGTATGTATTCAACGCATTCGCAAGAAAATTGAACCGATTGGCGGTACAGGATGGGTTGAGAGTGTGCGGGGCGTTGGCTATCGGTTTCGCAAACCAGATTCACCATCATGAAACTCCAATCTTTCCGCTTTCGCATTGCTCTATCATCTTCTGTTCTTGCAAGTATTGCTCTGATTGGCTTTGGAGTTGTTTCCTGGTGGTTGATTTACGATGCTAAAGTCAAGCGTCTTGATGCTGGAATAGAAACTCAATTAATCCACGCTACCCGCCCGCGATCGCCCGAATGGGATGCTTATACTGATTCTTTGCCATTACTTTTGGGCATGAATGGAGAAACAACCGTGGCTTTGCTAGTGGCTCAAAGAGATGGTAATTTAATCTACAAATCGAGCCAGTGGCAAGATGGACTTGATGCGAATTCTATCTGGCGATCGTTGCCGCTACACCCTGCTAATCCTGACATAATAGATTTTGAATCAGAACCTCCCCCCCGACAAAATCCACTAGATCCACCACCTCCGGATCGCCTCAATTTATTTCCACCGCCCGAAAGCAGACCCCCATTCAATCGACCCCCACACGATAGACCTCCACACGATAGACCTCCACACGATCGACCTCGACAGGATAGACCCCCATTTGATAGGCCGCCATTCGATTCACTTCATCCTCCTCAAGTGCCCAAAGCTAAGCTAGCAACCCAGCATACTAGGACTGCAATTTGGCGTGTTGGCGCGATTAATTCTCCTTATAATCAAGCAGCCATCGCTGTTAACTTACAAGCGATCGATCGGGAAATGGCATCGATTCGCAATATCTTTCTAATTTCTATTCCCGTAGTGCTTTTACTCGTAGCGGGTGGAGCCTGGGTCATATCGCGGAGTATTCTCTATCCAATTGAGCGACTCACGATGGCAATTCGCAATGTTACCGTGCAGGGGCTAGATCGGCGTGTCCCTGACGGAGCAACCGATATAGAGTTTGTAGAATTAATTTTTGTGTTCAATCAGATGTTAGAACGTCTAGAACGAAGTTTTAAACAAGCTTCTCGTTTTAGTGGAGATGCTGCTCACGAATTAAAGACTCCGCTGGCAATTTTGCAAGGTCAACTCGAACGAGCTTTGCATCAAGTTGAATCGGGTTCTCAGGTGCAGCAGACGCTGAGTAATTTATTGGATGAAGTGCGCCGTTTGAGTGAAATAACCCGTAAACTTCTCTTACTTTCTCACGCCGATGCCGGACGTATGGGTTTACATTTGGTTGAGGTGAATATGTCGGCTTTGCTATCGGAAATTGCCGAAGATATGGAACTGCTGGCACCGCATTTAGATGTACAAATGGCAATTGCTCCTAATTTATATATCAAGGGCGATCGTGATTTGCTGGTGCAGGTTTTGCAAAATCTCGTTGGTAATGCGATTAAATATAATTTACCGAAGGGTTGGCTCAGGTTACAGGCTAAATGTCAGGGAAAAAGAGTAATTGTGAAAATTGTCAATAGTTCTCAGGATATTTCTTTGAGGGAGCGCGATCGCATTTTTGAGCGCTTCCATCGCGGTGACTCCACTCAGAGCCAAAAAATAGAGGGATCGGGATTGGGCCTAAGTTTAGCAAGGGAAATCGCACGGGCCCACGGCGGCGATATCAAGCTAGATGCTGCAATACTTGGTCAAACAGGGTTTATACTGAGCTTACCTGTGGGCGATCGCGATTAACCTTATAGCAGTGAAGCAGGACGAGTTATCTTAGGTAAGACTTGGGCTAATTCGGATTTTTAAAGTTAATAGGTTCCTAGTCCATCATAGCAGGGTAAGAGCATCTCAATCAAGCTTTACAAAAGGAGTTGATAACAGTCATCATATAATCATTATTCATAGAAGCCTGTTTAATTTTTTGACGAAGACTACGCTGCAATGTTTTCTCCTGATTAAGAGCGTTAAGTGCTATCCGTCTCAGGATGGCAAAATTACGAGGACTATGACCTGAACGAATCCGACATTGATCCTCATGGAACGTGACATCTAAAGTCCAATGAACTTGGTTTTCAATAGTCCAATGTTGACGAATGGCACGACCAAGATGTTGAGCATCCGCAGGCAGAGAAGTTAGATAAAATTGGACTTCATGAGTCGTTTTGTTCCAGAGATGGCGGATTCTTTCAATAATGACGATGGTTTGCAGTCCCGACCACTGGTCTTGTTGATAAAGACCACCGAAAGCCTCTAAAGGAACCGCCCAAACATAACGTTTTTCAGTGCGATAGTGTCCCTTTTCAATCTGTTGGTTATAACTAACGTTAATGCAGGGTAAGAGCATCTCAATCAAGCTTTACAAAAGGAGTTGATAACAGTCATCATATAATCATTATTCATAGAAGCCTGTTTAATTTTTTGACGAAGACTACGCTGCAATGTTTTCTCCTGATTAAGAGCGTTAAGTGCTATCCGTCTCAGGATGGCAAAATTACGAGGACTATGACCTGAACGAATCCGACATTGATCCTCATGGAACGTGACATCTAAAGTCCAATGAACTTGGTTTTCAATAGTCCAATGTTGACGAATGGCACGACCAAGATGTTGAGCATCCGCAGGCAGAGAAGTTAGATAAAATTGGACTTCATGAGTCGTTTTGTTCCAGAGATGGCGGATTCTTTCAATAATGACGATGGTTTGCAGTCCCGACCACTGGTCTTGTTGATAAAGACCACCGAAAGCCTCTAAAGGAACC
>NZ_JAUBSD010000098.1:5506-28264 GCF_036704575.1 Microcoleus sp. K5-D4 | reverse complement strand
TTCGTAATTCATATTATTCAGCTAATTTTTTCTTTTATTTTACTAGAGCGCTCGCACTTTCGCAAGAGGTCTATTAGAAATTCACACTCCTACGGCTTTCCCTTTAGACTGCTTGCAATCAGGTAGAAACCTCGGCAATACCGCTTTCACTGCTGGTTTTTGGGATATCGCCCGGGAAGGATTCGAGAAAGCAATTCAAGCAGTAGAAAAAAGCAGAAGTTGGGCAACTTCCGACGATATCCGCCAGCAGATTTTAGCAGAATCGATCGATGTTTACGAAAAGGCAATTCAAGCTTGCGTCAACAGCAACCAACTGGAAAAAGCCATAGAATATTGTGACCGAACCCGTGCTCAGCGGTTAGTCGATTTAATGCACAGCAATGATTTGTATGCTAGCAGCGAAATTCCACCCGCAGTGCAAAAGTATTTGCAGGAATTTGAGGCGAAGCAGCGGGAAATTGACGCAGAAGTTGAACAACTCCGCAAACCTTCTGAAGGCAATAAAGAATTAGCCAGTGTGGGGAGTCAGTCGCGCAGTCGGGCGGATACTTCTGCTTACACGGAGAAGATTCAAGAATTGGAAAGGGAGAAACAGGAAATCTGGGAAAATATTCGCAGTTTAGATCCAGTTTTAGCGGGACAAGTTCAAGTCGATCCGATGCAGTTTGCGGCGATGCAGCAATTGATTGACAATTCGCAGACGGCGATTCTCTGTTTTTATACCACGACTGATGACACTCATGTTTTTGTGATTTACAAGGATAAAGCGCCGCAGATTCACACTTGTCAGGGAGAGGGTTGGGGAAATTTTCAGAAGTGGATTTTTGAGAGTTGGTTGTCGCCTTATTTGCTGGATCGGAAAATTTGGCAACAGGGGATGGGTGAGTTTTTGTCTCAGTTGTCGCAGCGGTTGAAAGTTGATGAGTTGATTGGTAATTGTTTGGATGGAATTGAGGAATTGATTGTGATTCCGCATCTGTTTTTGCATCAGATTCCGCTGGCGGCTTTGCCGATTGATGGAAACCCTTTCCTCGGAGATAAATTCCTGCTACGTTATGTTCCCAGTTGTCGAATTTTGGAGTATTGCAGTCAACGTCCCACCATTGAATCGCCCAAATACGGTATTGTGGAAAATGCCACGGATGACTTGTACTTCACTCCTTTCGAGTGCGAACAAATTGCCCAAATTGTTAGCATTTCCGCCGAAGAACGCTTAATAGGAAGTCAACAAGCTAAAGTTGCCGCCTATCGAAACCTGATCCAAAAAGTGAATGTACTGCACTCCAGCCACCACGCTGTCTCGCGTTTGGACAATCCTTTAGAATCGCGCTTGTTTTTAGGAGATGGAAGTATCACGTTAGGGGAATTGATGACTCCTGGTTGGCGCTTGCCGCAGTTATCGGATGTGTTTATGTCTTGCTGCGAAACTAATTTAGGAGTGACGGAAATTACCGATAATCTGCTTAGTTTGGGTACGGGTTTTTTGTGTGCGGGGGCGCGCAGTGTGGTCAGCACTTTGTGGGCTGTGGATGATTTTGCTACTTCGCTGTTTTCGATTTTTTACTATCAGTATCGTCGAGAAGGTTTGAGCCGTCCAGAGGCTTTGCGGCGGGCGCAGGTGCGGTTGCGGAAGATTTCGGGGGCGGAGTTGCAGGGGCTTTATCAATCGCAAATCGATCCGCTGCTTCAAACAATTATTGAGAAGTTAGAGGGGGAATTGGCTGCGGTTAAAAAGGAAAAGGAGGAGTTAAAATTGCGGCAGAAACCCTACAAGAGGGGGACGGATGAGTTTAAGGAGTTGGATAAGAAGTTGAAAAAAATAGTGAAGCAGGAGAATCAGATTCAGGAACGGAAGAAAGGATATGAAAGTTTAGTAAAAATTCTTTACACTATGTTAAATCCTTTTGATGATTTGATTTATTGGTCGGGGTTTATTTGTCAGGGTTTGCATTGATTTGTGGTGTTTCATCGTGTCAACAAACACGTCTGACACACATTCTGGCGGGGGTTGAAACCCCCACCTCATAGCGAAAGTCCTCTAAAGAGGACTCATGAATTTAACAGTCCTCTTCAGAGGACTTTCGCTATGAGACAGGGAATTAATTCCCTGTCGGACTTTCGGCAAAACGCGCTATTTCATCCACATTAATCCGAGTTTATCTCCGGTTAAAAATCCGGTTCCGCAGCCAAAAGCTCGATCGACAAATCCATCTGTTCCTTCCCCCGCGCCAAAAACCTTTCGCACTCCTGCCAACACTCGACAGCCACCCCAAACTGCTCGAAAACCTCCTCTAGAGGCAACTCTCCCGATTCCACCCGATCGATAATCGCTTCAATTCGATCGACCGTTTCCTCATAATTCCAGTCAGACTGGCGCAACTGCGAATCAATCATAACTTTTCTTCTGCATCCAATACTTCTACAATCTTAACTTTCAGCACTCCCCGACTCAACCTCACAGTCAATTCCTCTCCCAATTCCAAACCGTCAGTTGTGCGGACGATCGTACCGTCACTTTGGATTACCGCCGCATAACCCCTTTGCAATACCGCTGCCGGATTCAGTGCGGATAACTTTTCTTGCAATACTTCCAGTTTACCAGTTGCTTGCCGCAAAGTTCGGGATGTCGCAGGCAAACGTTTTAATCGGTTTTGTAACAGTTGCAAATGTTCTTCTTCTGTCTGAAATCTTGCCCGCACAGCGTGGGCTAAATTGACCATTCGCTGCTTGTGTTCAAAGTAAAGATCTGCTAAAATTGGTACCGCTTGAGCGGCCGCAGCAGTCGGAGTATGGGCTCGTTTATCTGCTACTAAATCGGCGAGAGATTCGTCTCTTTCATGCCCGATACCTGTAATAATTGGAATCGCACAATTCGCGATCGCCCTGACAACTCTCTCATCATTAAAACAAGCCAAATCTTCCGCAGAACCGCCGCCCCGCCCTAAAATGATCACATCCGCCCTACCGTCCAATTCTACACGGGCGATCGCCCTAGCAATGGCAGCAGCAGCCAATTCTCCCTGCACTCCTGTCGGCGACAGCAACACCCGCAAACCGGGATATCTTTGGGCTAGAGTGCGCTGAATGTCTCCCCAAGCAGCGCCAGTATCGGATGTCACCACGGCCACAATTTGCGGGTGTGCGGGAATGGGGCGCTTTCGGGCGGGATCGAAGAAACCCTCAGCATCCAAGCGCGATCGCAATTGCTGCAACCGCAAAGCCTGCAATCCTTCCCCAGCCGGTAGCGATTGCACAACTGTCAACTGGTACTCGCCGCGATTTTTGTAAACCCGGATGCTTCCCAAAACCAGCAACTGTTCCCCTTTTTCCGGGATTTGCACCAATTTTTGCCGCTGAGAATTCCACACCACGCAGCGAATCGCAGCGCTTTTGTCAGTGTCGCACAGAGTGAAAAAGCAGCCGCTGGGGTGGTGCGAAACGTTCGACACCTCGCCTGTCAGCCAAACTGATTGCAGGTTGCGATCGCCCTCCAACAACTCTTGCAGGTATGATGTTAGTCCAGCAACAGATAAAGCTGTATCGGGAAGAATTGAAGTCATCCAATTTTAGATTTTAGATTTGAGATTTGAGATTTAGGCTACTATCAATGCTTCGGACAGTGTGTGATTGCCAAGCGTAAAATAAGGGTTTCAGGGCGAGTGCAGAATCCACTTGCTAACGGAAAATCAAGGGTTTCCGAGTAGGATCTCAAAATAGTCCGGACTATTGTAGTATATCTAAGGTAATTTATTTGTAGGCTGAGCGGGCAATCGTAATTTTAACTGCAAACAAACTAATGATATCAGATACAATGACTTCGATGAATGTGCTGCGCCAAGAGGCGGCGGCGATCGGCATTACTGAGGAAGAAGCCAGAAAATATGGCGACCTCCGGCATAAAAGAACTTGGTCTTTGGCGATCGAACATCACCTCTCAATGCAAGATTTTGCCGATCGCATAGAACAATCCTTCACAACTTCCGAACCCGATTCCTCCAGCGCACTCAATCACTCTCAGACTGCGGAGTCTAAAGACTATGGTATTCAGCTAACAGCGAACCTAGGCGAATCTAGAGTAACCAGGGAGAACCAAACAGCCTCTGTTGCTTCGCCACAACAGCCAGCAGAAGAAATCGGGCGATCGCACACACATTCCGACCACCGCAGCAACCAAAACCGAGGTTTTAAACAAGTAGTTCAAAATCATATTAAAGCATTAACAATTGCATCCACCTCCCGCACAACTCTGCCGCATTCACAACTGGGCAACTGGGTTTGTCCTGAGTGTGGGTCGGAGGGCGAATTGGGATGTTACCTCTGCGCCGGAGAAGGCAATGTAGGGGACATTGCAGCTATTGGCTGGACGCTAGCTTATATGGAAATGTTGGGCTGTTCTGCTCGCGAAATTGAACCGTTGAGAAAAATTTCGCCTTCATCGAATATTCTGGAATTGAATTTAAAAGTTTGTGTTGCTATCAAACAAAGTAGCGAAGTTTTAGCCAGGACGGAGAAATGGGTAATTAGTCATTAGTTACCTGAAAGCTCAACCAAATTAAGTATTGATTCTAGCTTTTTCAAAGCAACTTCCAAATCATCATTAACAACTTGGAAATCGAATTCCCCAGCAGCTTCAATTTCCTCTTTAGCCCGCACCAACCGACGGGCGATCGCAGTTTCGGAATCTTGACCCCGACTCCGCAGCCGCCGCTCCAATTCTTCCCAAGAAGGAGGTAAAATAAAAATTCGCAGCGCCTCTGCAAACTTATTCCTAATTTGCCTAGCCCCTTCCAACTCTATTTCGAGGATTACCCATTTTCCCTCACCAATTCCTTGCTTGAGACCAAAATAAGGAGTACCGTAAAAATTACCGGCAAACTGGGCCCATTCCGCCAACTCTCCAGCCTCAACCATTTGTTCAAAGCGGCTGCGGCTGACAAAATAGTAGTGCTGTCCCTCAATTTCTCCCTCACGGGGCGATCGAGTTGTCACGGATACCGAAAGATACAATTCGGGATGGCGATTGAGGAGCGATCGTACTAAGGTGCCTTTCCCCACACCGCTAGGCCCCGTCAGAACAATTAATTTACCAGATTTCATTTTTAGAATAGAAACGTGTAACAATTTAAGTTTCCGCTTACTTTAGACCGTAAGCGCTCAAATTGCAACTGACCAACCTCAATCATCCCGACCTTGACCGTCTTTGCTAATCACAAAACGATTAGCAACCGTTTCCGGCTGAATCGCCGAGAGGATGACGTGACTCGAATCTGTAATAATTACCGCTCTCGTGCGGCGCCCGTAAGTTGCGTCTACCAGTTGTCCCCGCTCCCGCGCATCAGTAATAATCCGCTTAATTGGCGCTGACTCGGGACTGACAATGGCAATCACTCGATTAGCAGACACAATGTTACCAAAACCGATATTAATTAATTGAATATCCATGAAATTCTTAATCTGTAGGTGAACGATTGACTATCAATCCTTACTTTTGATCATATAATATACAAAGATTTTTTCTGATAATCCTCAAATTAATCCCAACTAAGTTTTTTAGTTTCTACCTAAAATTTTCACCCTTTTGACGCCTAGTACCCCGTGCTTTATCAAAAATTTAAAAAAGACTCGCTGTTGCCACTCTATCTTAAAGATTCGGTAAAAGCGTCGATTTTTATTTGCAAATAAAAGCATTAGCTGTATAAAGAAAACAACCCGTAAATGTTGCGAAATATAAATTTAATTTCCGCCAGATGTAATTCAAGTATAATCAGTGCTCAATAACAGTAAATATTCCCAAATCGAAGTCTATACTAACAGTATTGAGACTGATGCTGCTTTGAGGAGCTTTCCAACCTCAACTAAAAGCTGCTGGCGAGCGCACTTTCTGCCCAATTTTTACCCAAAGATTGGCGATGATGTGCCAAACTACAGATGTTTATTGCATGAGGTTCTACAATAAAATGGGTTGGTAGTGAAAATTTTAGTTTGATTAAAATTAATAAAAAAACTGTGTGTCCAATTATCAATTTTCTAACAATGGAACTTACGAAAAAAGTTGTTTTACGCATGAATTATAGTTTGTTCCCGGTTGATGAAGTGTAGTGACAAAGGCTTTCGCCTTGTCCCTACTGGGAACGAATGATCTGTTGTGTGCTTCATAAACCTGGAATCTGCTCGATAGCGGTAAGACTTCATGCACACCGCACCCTAGACATACAGGATCTGCCTAAATCTTGTTGTAAGGATTCAGGTCACTGAACTCCTTGCTGGGCAAAGACTTTAGATATGGAGCTTGATACTAAATCAATCTCTATTCTCAATAAACCACGAAAAACTGTCACTTCTCCTCGTTTATTGACAATTAACCACGAAAGACAAAAACCCTTATTTTGCCCTAAAACCCTTGCCAGACAAGCGTTGGAGCCGCAAGTTTTTAGACCTGAATCCTTACATCTTGTTTAACAAAAAACAGGGATTAATGCAGATAAATTCACCCGCATTAATCCCCAGTTATTCCACAGTAGATTATGCCAGATTAAGCCGCTACTAAACCGCTGTGTCTCAACAAAGCTTTAGTGCTCGGTTCGCGTCCCCGGAAAGTTTTAAACACTTCCATCGGGTGCAAACTGCCGCCCAATCCTAACACTGTATCTCGGAAGCGCTTACCTGTAGAGGCGATCGCACTTTCATCTTCCAAACCCGCTTCCTCAAACGCCGCAAAAGCATCAGCGCTGAGCACTTCCGCCCATTTATAACTGTAATACCCCGCCGCATAGCCGCCCGCAAAAATGTGTCCGAAAGCGCACAAAAATGCGTCTTCTTCCAGAGGAGGTAAAACAGTCGTAGTTTTAGCGATACGGTTGCGGACATCTGCCACAGTTTCGCTGCCGCCCGATCGATAGCGGTGGTGCAATTCGATGTCAACGCTGCTAAAATGTACTTGCCTGAGCATGACGGTGCCGCTCATGTAGTGGCGCGCTGCTAGCAGTTTTTGGTAGTAGTGTTCCGGCAAAGTTTCTCCGGTTTCGTAATGCTTTGCCATCCCGAACAAAGTCGCGCGATCATAACACCAATTTTCCATAAATTGACTGGGCAATTCCACGGCATCCCACTCAACATTATTGATGCCCGAAGCCCCCGGATAGTCTACCGTTGTCAGCATATGCTGCAAACCGTGACCGAATTCGTGAAACAAAGTTTCGACTTCCAAGAAAGTCATTAAACTCGGTTTCCCGTCAACCGGAGGACTTTGGTTGCACACCAAATAAGCCACCGGCAACCGTGTTGTTGTCTTTCCGGCTTCCACAAATTTAGCGCGCACTACGCACTCGTCCATCCAAGCACCGCCGCGCTTTTCCTCGGGGCGGCTGTAGGGGTCTAAATAGAAATTGGCGATCGTATTTCCTGCTTCGTCATCTATTTGGAAATAGCGCACATCTTTGTGCCACACAGGAGTTTGACCGTCCGCCGCAGTTACTGTCACGCCGAACAGCCGGTTTACTAATCCAAATAACCCCTCTAATACCTGTGGCAAAGCAAAATAAGGGCGCAATTCTTCGGCACTAAAAGCAAACTTTTCTTCCCGGCGCCGTTCCGACCAAAAACCAATATCCCAGTGCTTCAAATCTCCAGCTTCCGCCGCGCCTTTTTCGGCAGCAAAAGCTTTCAATTCTTCTAAATCTTTGACAGCAGCATCATAACTAGCCTGGCGCAATTCTTCTAACAAAGCTTCCACTGCTGTCACGTCGGGAGCCATTTTGCTCGCCAAGCTCAATTCGGCATAACTGCTAAACCCGAGCAAAGCAGCTTTTTCCTGGCGCAAAGCTAAAATGCGATCGGTCAACGGCCAGTTATTCAATTCTCCGCTACTTGCTCTGCCGATAAAAGCTTTGTACAACTTTTCGCGCAATTGGCGGCGGGTGCTGTGCTGCATGAAAGGGCCGTAACTGGGAAAGTCTAAAGTAATCCGCCAAGGGCCGTTTTCGGCATCCGCATTTTCTTCGCCGGCGCTGCGAGCGGCTTGAGCTGCTAAACTCAACAAACTCGGCGGCAAACCGTCAATTTCGTCTTTGTTTGTGAGGGTGATGCTGAATGCTTTGGTAGCGTCTAGGACGTGATTGGAAAATTGGGTAGTAATTTCGGCCAATTCTAATTGAATGGCATTAAAACGATCTTTTTGCTCGCCTTCTAAACCGACGCCGGAGAGTTGGGCGTCTCGGAGAGCGGCTTCGACAATTCGCTTTTGAGCTGACTCTAAGCTGTCCCAATTTTCGCTTGCCCGCAGCGCTTTAAAAGCTTCATAAAGCGGTTTGCTTTGACTGAGCTTGCTCCAAAATTTTACTACTTCCGGCTGTACTGTTTCGTGAGCCGATCGCAGTTCCGGGCTATTTTTCACACCCATCAAATGTCCGACAATGCTCCAGCTCCAATTTAAACGCTCTCCGAGTCGCTGCAATGGTTCTACTAAGCCGCTCCAAGTCGGTTCTACAGAGGATTCTAAGTCAGCTAGCGAGGCTTCTAGTTCGGTCAGTAGTTGGGTAACAGCGGGGACTACGTGTTCTGGTTTGATCGCGTCAAATGGAGGCAATCCTTGACCGATTAGTAACGGGTTATCAGCAATAGTTACGGTTGCAGTCATTGATTTTTCTTGTAACAGGTTGAAAACAGGTGAACTAGACAGATTAGCTTTTAATCTTTTAACACAGTTGTCGAAAAAGTAGGACTCTATCGGGCGTGAGTCGCAGAATCTCAGAGTCGAAAAATCTTCCTTCTGACTGATGACTAATGACTGCTGACTAATGACTACTGCCGATTCTCTGGTGTGTGCTGCAACTCCTTGACAACCGAGATTAAGCGCTTGAGGTGAGGTTTGACAACTTCTTGCTGCTCGTGTTCTAAACGGTGGATTTGAGCTTGGACGATCGACAAATCAGCAGTCGATTGGTGCGCGGGAGCTTGCAGTTGGCTTTGCAAATTGGCCATGACTTTCTGGATTTCCAAAAATCGAGTATTTACTACTTCCCAGTCGTCTCTGGTGATAGAAGTTTCTGTCAAGCCTTGCGTCGCGCTTTGCAGTTGCTCTATAGCCTGTTCCACAGCTTGGAGATTCGCCCGTTGGCCAACCGATAAATCTTGCAGTTGTTCGCTCACCTGCTGGCGGACATCGAGCACAGCAGACGCCACGATTTCTTGCAAAGAAGCTACCGACTCTCCTAAACTCAGCAACTGCCGCTGAATGTCGAGAGAATCCTCAAAGCCCTCAGCCCTAGGCATTGCCGCCATTTGCTGGCGCAGCGCTGCAATATCTGCAGACAACTGCCTGCGTAATTTAACAATTACCGTCACCGCCGTTTTTTCGACTTTATTGACAGACTTTTGGACTTGGGCCATTTCCGAATGTTGATGCACCCGCACTTGCTGCTCGAACCGATACCGGTTAGCAACATTCAGCGACAAAGCCAAGGTTAGGGGAGCCACCCCGTAAAAAGCTTGACCCGACACAGCCACCGCGAGGGAACCCACACCAGAGGCCGCCAGAGAGGCGTACTCTGCCAGCTCCAGCCAGTGCCTTTGAGGAAAACTTGGTCTCAAGTGGTTTGCAACAGAGGGTTTTGGCTTCCGCACGGCTCTTTGGGTCATAGTATTTGCTCGTTGTTGGTAAGGTTGCGAGATTGGGTGGAGCATCGATTTATATCCTTTTTTCAGTTATATGTTTTAGATTATTTCTTGGCACTCTTCTATTTTTACCTTTGTGAGTAAGTTAAGGATGACTGCCATATTATTATGTATTTGGGATCTGACGGCGATCGCGCCCAATTCCGGCTGTTAAAAGGTTCGCCCCAACGCGCCCTCTATTTTACAGGACGCGGGCGCGATCGGGTTCGGGCGATCAACAATAGCTGTCCAGGCTAACCGAAAAATGCCTAAGACTATTTGAGATTTTAGATTTTAGATTAAAAGTTAACAAAAGGCGACCTACTGAGGATGATCGTCGTTTGGAGGTTGTCGGGAGTTGCCTTTTTGTTCGCGCATTGGTATAATCTACTCTTTCTCAATTGACCCTCTAAAATTTACTGCCAAAATTGACCAATGAACTCAGAAAAACCCGGAATTGGCGATCGGCTAAAGTCTATTTTCAGTATCGCCATCTTTATCATTCTCGTACTCGCAGTAGGCTTTTTAAGCGTGAATTTTATTTCCGCTCTCTATGCAAAATTTTCTTAAAATTAGGACTTACGCATGGGGTTCATAAACCTAGTTTTTTTACAAAAATACTGCGTCGCAGCCAGCCGAATCGGTAAAAAACACGGTTTTTTTGGTATTTATGCGTCCCGGACTAATTTGGTGATAACCCTTTGATATATGGCTTCTGTACAGGTGGCAAAGTGTAAAGACTTTCCTGTTTTTCGAGCAAGCCGCGCTGCGATATAGATTGCAATGCGTTTAGCAAATCTGATGATGATATTTGTCCGTTTTGTACCAATTTGGCGAAGTTGACTGGCTGGTTTTCTGTGGCCAACAATGACATGACTTGTTTTTCTAGTTCGGAAGTGGGTAGTCCTGGATAGTCATGAAAAAATAAGGCTTTCACTCTCTAGATAAACAGGCGTTATACTAATGAATAAAATACCCGATTGCTCCAATATGATTGGAGAGCTTTTAGAAAAGGAAAAAGTTTTTCTGACTCAACGAGATATTCTTTGTCTCATCGTATTGTTAAATCTTTCTATATAGGAAGTTTAGCCACTTTCCTTGACTACTGATTGGTGTCTCTTTTTTGGAAAAACTCTCTGATAAGCACTCCAAAAGTCGGTGAATAAACAAGCACCTTGACTCTGGAACTGTCGGTAGAGAATCCCACAATCCTTGAGTTCCTAAATGGTGACTAATGGCTAATGACTGATGACTGAGGACTAATGCAAAAACTTGCGGACTTGATATTCGCGACTTTCGGCGATCGCAATTTGCAAATCGCCCATTTTGGCATCCAACTCCTCGATTGTGCTTTGTGGCACAGACTTCCACTTCTCCCTAGTTTCCCAGCGAATCAACATCACCACCTCATTTTCCACCGGATCTACCCAAATTTCTTTGCCTAAAAAACCGTCCCAACTTTTTAGTCCCGCCGTCCAAACTTCCCGATCTCGCTGAATAAACTGCTCCCACTTTTCTTGAGGTACTTTAAATTTTAGCCACTCAATTACCATCTTATTTCCTATTTGTAAATAGCTAATTAATCCTTGCCGATCGCAATCTTAATGATCAACTCCGTTCCCTCTCCCGGACGCGAAACACAGTGCAACTTACCGCCGTGCTTTTCTACTACTAAATGTTGGGATATTGCTAGACCCAAACCAGTGCTCGTGTCTGGACATTTAGTGGTAAACAAAGGGTCAAAGATGCAGTCTAGGACTTCTTCAGTCATCCCAGGGCCGTTGTCACTAATGGCGATCGCAACTTCGTTTTCCCCTACCACAGAAGTCCGAATCCGAATTTCTGGATTGAATACTTCAGCTCTCGACCTGCCTGAAGACAAGTAAGACTGATTTTGAATTTTACCATACTTTTCGGGATTTCTCCCCCCTTCTTCCAAAGCGTCGATCGCATTTGTCAACAAGTGCATGAACACTTGGTTTAAGTGTCCCGCATAGCAGTGAACTCGCGGCAAATTTCCGTACTCTTTAACTAGAGAAATCCCCGGTCGTCCCCCTTTAGCTTGCAGGCGATTTTGCAAGATCAGCAAAGTGCTGTCCAAACCTTCGTGGATATCAGCAGGCTTCATTTGGGCTTCGTCGGTACGCGAGAACAAGCGGAGCGATCGCACGACATCGCGAATCCTTTCGGAACCCACTTTCATTGAATTTAGCAGTTTTGGCAAGTCTCTTTTGATGAAGTCTAAGTCTAATTCCTCCATCAAATCTTGAATTTCCGGCACGGGATGGGGATAATTCTTTTGGTAAAGGTCGATCGCTCGCAGCAGTTCTTGAATGTAGCCAGTGGCATGGCTGACATTGCCGGAGATAAAACTAACTGGATTATTAATTTCGTGCGCTATTCCTGCTACCAACTGCCCCAGAGATGACATCTTTTCTGTTTGAATCAGTTGAGTTTGAGTTTGCTGCAAAATTAACAGCGTCTGCTCTAATTTAGCCGCTTGTTGTCGCAGGCGTTCTTCTGATTCTTGCAAAGCTAAAAGTGACTGTTTGCTTTCTGTAATATCCAACCCCACAAATACCGCCGCCGTATTGTTATGGTATTTTTGAGCCACTATTAGATAAGTTTTATTTTCTCCTCTAATGCTCGCTGTTACTTCTTGAGATGTTTTCTTTTTATGGTTGGCAAAGAACTCGTATACTAAATCGTTAAATTTGGGACTTGTCTCTAAAAAACCTACTTTTTGACCGAAAAATAGTTCTGCGGGCATTTTGTAAGCGCTAGCTAAATGTCGATTTACTCCCAAATAGCGCAAATCGGAACTTACCCAAGAAACTAATCCCGGCACCGCGTCCAAAACGGCTTGAAGTTGCTCTTTAGCCTCTACGAGCGCTGATTCTGCTGCGAGGCGAGCAGAAATATCGCGGGCGATCGCGCAGCGGTATTCGCAGCCGCCGTATTCTAAATAATTGACTTTAACTTCGACGGAAAAACTGGCGCCGTCTTTGGTTTTGTAACTGGTTTCAAAAGTGAGGTTGGTTTGCTGCTTGAGTTGAGCCCAGTGTTCTCGCCAATCCGATGCTGGCAAATGCGAATCGATGTCGCTAACCCTCATGTTTAGCAGTTCCGATTCCGAGTAGCCGAAAAGATGGCAAGCGGCTTTGTTCGCGTAGCAAATTTGACCGTCGGAGGTACTAAAAAAGATTGTATCAGCAGCATTTTCGAGGGCAATTTGAGTTAGTTGTGGTATTGTTCCTAACTGCTTGCTTTTGACCTCGGACTGAAATTTATTAGAGCAATTGGTTTGAGCGGGAGCCTCACCTATCTTAGATGCCAACAAAATCAAACCGCCGATCGCACCTTCGCTATTTTTCCAAGGCTGAAATACCCATCTTACCGACTCGCTGACAGAGCCACTTGCGGTTTTTCCTGATACAGATGCGAGCGATCGCCCTGCCACAAACTCGCTGTATTCCAAAACTCCCGTCAAACAAGCCTGGGCATTTTGCTCCCAATATTCCGGGAGATTCGGGAACAGTTCCCAATGAGATCGGCCGATCGCCTCGCCGTCGCCCAACCCGCAATCTGTTTCCCAGCGACGAGAAACCGACAGATAGCGCATTTCACAATCTACCATTGCCACGGCTTCGGCGGAGCGCTCCACAAACCGCCGAAATCTGTCTTTACTCTCGGACACGGTTGCCTCTGCGGGTTGTTGGGCGATCGGGAAAGTCCCGTCAACGTACCTTCCCAGTCCCTGACTTTTTTGCTGAACTGGCTTAGTTTGCACGGTTTGGGATTTCCTCCATAGCTGTCAAGTTTGAAAAATTCTGTTTGAGACCAAAAATGCTGTTTTTCCCTGATTTGCTCTCTCGGACGATACCCTTAGAGGGTATCACCCATCATTGATATCATTTTTGATGGGGATATGTCTATAGGCATTAGTGTCAATTTAAGACCAAAGCTAGTGCCCGGTTGCTGTTTGACGATTAGGCATAGATCGCGCTGGCGCCCCCCGAATAATAGTCGGAGGGGACTGGAGTGATCTCTTGTCTCCCCCGACTATTCCGGGGCGCAAGAGGGCAGCGAGACTAGGCAAAAAACGAGAGATAAAAAGGGTTTTAGGCGATAATTGACCGCAATGGTCTAGAGGTACCCAAGAAAGTTTCCCCCACACTTTGATATTCAGAAGATTTCCTGGTGATTGTTCGGTATTTTATACAAGTCCCCAAAAGAATGCAACTGTATGCCCGCGATCCAAATCATGAGCTTCTTCAGTCATTCCCAATTCTTTCATTGAAAATCCCACATCGAACATGGTATGAGATCATCGTGTAGCCAGTGCGATCGCCAGATAGCTTGAGAATGCAAGAGAGCGCTCAAACAAATTTGTGCGTAAATTCACTGGTAAAATCCACTCTTCCTTTCCGTAACATTGCAGGATCTAATCTTTCAGTGGTGTTGCAAGTCATCAAAACTACGAGTTTTTGCTGAAATTGAATGCCGTGTTCGTCGATGACGCTTTGATACAAAGTTCCATCCAGCAAACTCAAAATGTGTTCAGTTTTGTTAGTGCGTTGGGCTTCTGCAGTCGATCGATCTTGAGCCAAATTATCAGCCTCATTGATAATAATACAAATCCGCTCTAAATAACTCGGTGGCACAAAATTTTCCACAGCATCGTGATCTAAGATAAAAATTACATAACCCAGCGGCACTAAAATTTCCTTTGCTACCGCTTGCGTCCAAGCAGTTTTGCCCGTACCCGGTTCGCCACTAACCAAAACAGCCAACTGATTTTGATCCAAAATTGCCTGCTGAACAGTATCCGTAAAACTTTGAACCTCCGCAGAAAACGTGCGAATTGGGAACTGGCTGTGAACCTGTCCGACGCGGCTTTTGTACCCGCCCAGAATCACCGCTAAATTATAAGTTGCCTTGCTAACGAGTGGCGCAATATCTTGGCTAATTAGAGTGTAGCAGCGTCTTCCCCTGTCGTAGCTGTCAATTTGTAGCCAGCAGCCGAATCGATCCCAAGAAGCATAAACAGTACCCAAAACTTCCAAGCGTTCCCAGCTAACAAATCGCTCCGGGGGATAAGAAAAATGTCGCTCCATAAAAGACTGGGTAATTGTATCGGGTTTCCCTAGCAAAGCCAGAACTTTGAAAACAGTAATTTCTTGGAGTTTGTTGAGAACGTAGTCGATGGGAATGCTAGCGCGGCTGACCAATTGCACCACAGGCGTTTCGGTAACTAAAACGTCTTTGTAGCGGTAATCCGGGTAAACAGGCTGCGGAGTAATGTAATCCCAAAATTCATCAATTTCGTAGCGAGTATTTTCCGAAAATACATTTAAAATATTGGCCCACCAAGTATATTGGTGTCGTCCCATTGCGTCGGCAATATCGCTAGCTGCACCTAAAGTTTTTTGAGCTAGTTCTTGGGGGTCGCTAGACGCTAAATGTACCAGGTGTTCCCAATCAAATTGACGATAAAAAGGTCGCCAACCCGAGCCTAGCAGACCTCTATTTTGAGAATTGTTTTGATGAAAATTGTTTTCGCGATCGCCCATATCTTCCGCACTCATTTTGCAAAACTCCTACTTACTCTTATTTTACAGTTTTTGTGCTACACATTCTACAAAAAAACTGAAATTTATCAACTTATTTTTAGATAAGCGGGCGGCACAAAATCTACTAACCAAACTTTGTTTTCCGAGCAGTAAAATGTATGACCATCGCGTTGCATAGCTGCGGCATCTACAGTAAAGACTGCCGGGATGCCATGTCTTGCACCTACTTGGCGCGCCGTCTGGATATTTACGGACAAATGAACATGATGCCGCGACATTTTCCTAATTCCTTGACTGAGAATAGACTCGACGGCAGTGCTACCTGTTCCGTGATATAAAATATCCGGGGGAACAGCGGGTTCTAACTGCAAGTCAACCTCTACTGTGTGTCCTTGGTTGGCACGAATTAGAGTGCCTGTGGAGTCAAAAGAAAAGCGCTGTTTGTCGTTTTGCGCGACTACTTTTTTGAGTTCTGCAAGCTGAACTGGAAAGTTATTTTTTTGGCACGCATCGAGGAGTTCGCTAACAGGAATCCAGCCACCGGGAGCGAGTTCAATGCCGATGCACCCGGGGGCGTGACGCAGGTGTTTGCTGAGATATCGGCTGATTTTTACTAATCGAGAATCGTTCATACTTTTACTTTATTTATTCAGATTTTAAATCACCTTTTAGCAAATGTCAGTTGCGGGTTATATCGTCGGGTGGGAGCGGGTTTATTGAATATGTTTGCACTGCCAGAGGACTCTTGAGTGAACCCGCTCTTACAGGTTTTCGGAAAATGATTCCTGGACGTAGAAAATGGTCTTACGCGCGAATTATAGCGGGAAAGCTCGCCCTTCAGCACCTACAAAATTAGGTTCTACCTCCGGGAATCAAAAAGTGTTTGAGCGGCGATTTTTCACGAGCTTTATATTTTTATAATTAGCAAAAACTCGGCATTCTGTCTAATGCCTTCTACCTTGGGATAACTCCGCCAAAAATAGCAAAGTTGAGATAGCGCCAGTGACATCCTACGTCGGCAAAACCAGCTTCTGCAAGCCACTTTGTCTGCTCTTCCACAGAGGAGGGAATATCTTCTTCTTGATATTTTTGAAACCAGGCTGCATCGTCCTCTCCGTTAGCTTTCATGTACTGCCGCCACAACTGTTCGTATTGCTCAGTCAGCCGGGGAGTAGCACCTGTCACAATATCTCGAATTAGCAAGATTCCCCCGGGATTCATCGAGTGGAAAAGTTTGTGAAATAGCTGTTGTTTGCCTGGGCTGTCGAGGTGGTGGATTGCCAAGCCTGAAACTACCAAATCGTAACCGCTGCCGAAATCATCTTCGGCAAAGTTTCCTTGCTGCAAGGTCAGCCGTTCTCGGAAAGCGGACAAGTTAGTTTGGCAAGTTTTCAGCATATTTTGGGCCATGTCAAAGGCTAGGACTTTTGCTTGAGGAAATGCTGACAGAATCACAGCCGACAGTATGCCAGTTCCCGCGCCTAAATCCAGAACTTTTATGTTACCCTTAGTTTCAGAAGGGATTAACTGCAATATTACATCGTGTTGCTCGCCATAGCGCGGAATGAGGCGGGGAATTAAGCCGTCATAATCAAAGGCTCTTTGTTCAAATTGCTCGCGTACAGCGTCTAAATTCACAGACGATTTTCCTCAAATTGTTAATAGTTGAGTGCGTCAAGGCAGTTTGCCGGTTATCTTCTCGGAAACCATATTACATTTGATAATACAAAAAATATACAGAGCTGTCAAGATATTGAAGAAAATAATTTAAAAGAAGTTACGGACGATCGCCAGACACGGACTTTGTGCGCCTTAACAGGCCCGTGATTTGGGAACTGTCTAGCCCTGCACATATATCTCCTTCAGTGCAGATGAGGCAGATTGTCACAGACCCGAAAGCCTGCTGAAGACGAGACTTTGTGCCAGATAGTAGGAGTATTTGTGAGAAAAAAGTTGACGGTTATGATACCAGTTTCAAACAAGAATGCAACTGTCGGTGTGTGATCGACACCATAAATTTCTCAGTAATTCCCCCTAGTAAAAGAGAAAAGATAAAAGATAAAAAGGAATCAGCCAGCAGCCGATGATCGGCTAGATATGAAAAAATCAGTCCTCAGATTGACAAACTTTAGGCAACTATAAACAAAAATTGAGTTGACTCCCGAGTGGATGTGGTACCTGCCAATTTTTCAGGAAGATGAAGAGATACAAAATATTACACCCGCCAGTGCGGGAAAGAAAATTGTGATAATGAATCAGGATGCGAGTAGATTAGGTGTCAGCCGTCAGGGGAAAATAGAAGCAATGGAAATCCAACAACGGAGTAAGGATAAGCCCGATCGCCAGCAACACAACGCGCCCGATCGGCTCGGTCAATTTTCTACGACAAAAGAACTAGATTGGTCGCTACAAGAATGTTTAGATTTTAAAACAGCGCTCGACCGATCGGCACTGGCGCTGAGGACTGACGCGCGAGGAATTATCAACTATGCCAGCGAACGAGTTTGCTCCATCTCCAACTATTCCCAGGCCGAACTAATCGGCTCCCACTTCGGCATCCTCCATTCGGAATATAAATCTTCGGAATTAATCAAAAATCTGCTGTCAACTGTTGCCAAAGGTGAAGTTTGGCAAGGAGACATTAAGAATAAAGCCAAGAATGGAACTGATTATTGGGTGTACGCAACAGTAGTTCCACTGTTGGACTGTAAGGGAAAACCGTGTCAGTATTTGGCGATCGGATTCGACATCACCGATCGCAAAGCCGTTGAAGCAGCCCAAGCCGAAGCCAACCGGGCAAAAGACGAATTTCTGGCGATCGCTTCCCACGAACTGCGATCGCCCCTGAGTGCGATTTTGGGATGGGCGCAGTTAGCTCGATCGCGCAATTTAAACGAAGCCACCACTAACCGCGCTTTGGAAATCATCGAGCGCAACGCCAAATTACAAAACCGTCAAATAGACAATCTCCTCGACCTCTCGCGGTTGCTGCGGGGGAAAGTGTGCCTCAACATCGGCCCAGTTCACCTCCCGTCTATCATAGAATCTGCGATCGACACCCTCCGTCCCGCCGCCGATGCTAAAAACCTCCGCCTAGAAAAACATTTCGACCCCGCCGTCAGCTACGTTTTGGCAGATGCAGAACGGTTGCAGCAAGTAGTCTGGAACCTCCTAGCCAACGCCATCAAATTCACCCCAGAATCGACACCATACCCAGTTCAAGTGCGGATCAAGCCTACTGAGTCGGGCGTGTTGATTAGGGTCACCGACAGCGGTTGCGGCATCGACCCCAAATTTTTGCCGCACATCTTTGACTACTTCCGCCCTGCAGACAGCTTCCAGAACAAGGAACAAAATCGGCTTGGGCTCGGGCTCTCAATTGTGCGACAGTTGGTGGAACTGCACGGGGGAAGTGTTTGGGCTTCGAGTCCCGGCCTCGGTCAGGGGGCGACCTTTGGGGTACTGCTACCGAGCGCCAATAAAAATGCACCCGACGATCGCAGCAGTGCGATCGCCCAAAAGGAAAGCAAACCCGGATCGGTTTCCAAACCCCTAGCGGGAAAGGAAGTCCTGGTGGTGGAAAGCAGCGCCGAAATCCGGCAATTTCTCAAAACTGGCCTCGAAGCATTTGGAGCCAAGGTAATAGCGGTGGGTAGCGCCTGCGAAGCGATGGCCGAGTTGCAACAGTCGCGACCCGACGTGTTGGTGAGCGATATGACGGTATCGGGAGCCGACGGCTGCGATTTGATCCGCCGCATCAGAGCAATGGAAATGTCCGAGCACAGGGAACTGCTGCCGGCCGTGGCGCTGACTGGAGGTATTGAGGAAGAAGATTCGGCCGAAGCGCTGGAGGCGGGGTTTCAGAGGCATTTGTCGAAGCCGGTGGAAGCGAATCAGTTGGTGAGCGCGATCGCCCAATTGGCTGGACTGACGGGGTTCGGCTCTGGAGAGTGGGGTTCGGGAAATGTCCGGGGGACTACACCCCAGGCTGCGCTGCCGAAACCTAACAGTTTTGACGACAAAAATCATCTGGAAGAATTAACAAGTGACAGCCGAGAATTACCGCTGTTGCTGGTAGTAGAAGACAACAATTTTCTGCTGGCTTACCTCCAAACTTTATTAAGTCCGTACTATCGAGTCGCCGTCGCGAGTGACGGGGTTGAAGGTTTAGAAAAAGCCAAAAGTTTGCAGCCAAATTTGATTGTTAGCGACCAAGTTATGCCCAGACAAAACGGCCTGGATTTGCTCAAGGAGATTCGGAACACGCCAGAATTGAAATCTACTCCGGTAATCTTTTTGACAGCCCGATCGGGGATGGAATCTCGGATCGAAAGTTTGGATGCGGGTGCTGACGATTATATTTCAAAGCCTTTTGACGATAGGGAATTGCTCGCGAGGGTGAGAAATTTGTTGCGCTCGCACTCAGCCGAACAGCAGTTGGCGGAACTCAACCGTCAGTTGCTGCAGCAGAAACAGCAGTTAGAAACAGTGAATCGAGCCTTGCATTATTTGGCAAATTACGACAGTTTGACTGAGGTAAGAAACCGCCACTCTTTTAATGAATACCTTGATACGGAATGGCGGCGTTTGGCGAGGGAAGAAGCACCGCTGTCTTTAATTATGTGCGACATTGATTATTTCAAACTTTACAACGACACTTATGGTCACCAAGCGGGGGATGAATGTTTGCGGCAAGTGGCGGCGGTGATCCAGCATTCGGTAAAGCGAGCGGCAGATTTAGTCGCGCGTTACGGTGGAGAAGAATTTGTAGTAGTTTTGCCGAATACGGATATTGAAGGTGCGACTTGCGTAGCTGAAATGATCGCACAACAGGTGCGGGGTTTGCACATAGCTCACGCTAAGTCTGCTGTCAGCGAATATGTGACGCTGAGTTTGGGTGTAGCTTGCTGCATTCCGGAAACGAAGTCGCAGCCGGGGGAGCTAATTGCGATCGCCGACGAGTCGCTTTATCGAGCGAAAGAAGCAGGGCGCGATCGAGTTTCGGTTGCCGCATTTCAAGGATAATAGTCATTAGTCCAGAGAAATTGATTGTAGTCTCGCTCGCGATCGGCAGTGGCGATGAGCATTCGCGATCGGCACTCCGAAAAATATTATTCCCATGCAAGCAGAAAGGATACGATCCTAGTTTGACAAAAAATTCTCATTTTTCCAACAAATTAAGGATAATATTGCCATGTCAGAACCCCAGCAAAATCCCGCAGAATTCAGCAGCTTTTCCGATTGGTGCTTGCACAAAGACAGTCTTTCAAAAGAAGCAAGATCCACAGTTGAGGTGCTGTTAAAGAAAGCTGGCACTTCTGACATTAATGAAGCGAACCGGATACTGTCAAGTAAGAGTTATCTGAATCTCGACAGAAATCAAATATCAGACATCACACCCCTGCAATTTCTCACTGGTTTGACTTATCTGTCTCTGGGCTACAATCAAATATCAGACATCACACCCCTGCAATTTCTCACTGGTTTGACTTATCTGTGGCTGGAAAACAATCTAATATCAGACATCACACCACTGCAATCGTGCGCGGGTTTGACTCATCTGAATCTAGAAAACAATCTAATATCAGACCTGACACCCCTGCAATCATGCCCGGGTTTGATGAAAGTGAGAGTAAGCTTTACACCCGAACTGAAGGCTCTCATGAAAACCAGTCGTCAAAAGTGGGAAACTCTCTCCAACGCTACTGCACCCATAAATCGTCCCAAAGCCTCAGCAGCCGTTAAAGCTGCCTGCGAAGCGCTGGGTTTAGAAGCCCCTGAAATAAATTTTTGCGGTAGTCCCTTCGGGGCATTAGCGCAATTACAAATGCAGAAAGAGTCGAAGGACACTGATTTTATCCTGCGACTTAACAAACATATCCAATGGGCGTGCCCCTTTGAGCTTAAAGATCCGGAGCAGCCCCTTGATTTGAAATACTTAGAGTGGGAATTTGGTAGGTTTATGAGATGGGAGGAACACCTAAGCCAAAAATTGAACTCAGACTTTTCCAACAATCGGAAATTCTCAAGGTCAATAGTTAGTCCGGCATTTGCGCTTGATGCTCTCGCTCTTGCTGAATTCTGTGTTGCTGGCTTGGGCATGGTGCTCAAACCAGAGGCACAAAAAGCTTTTGAATGCCTCAAACAGCTTCTAGTAGAATGCGCCTGGATTTTTGTGTTTGAGAATGTCTGGATTATGTGCGATCGCCCGACGAAACTCTCCCTCGACAGCGAATATCGATTGCACGCAGAAGGAGAAGCGGCGATCGAATTTAGCGACGGTTACAAACTCTACTCTTACCACGGCGTAACCTTGCCCGAAAAATACCGACAAATTAACCCCAATCAGTGGCAAGCACAATGGCTTTTAGAAGAAGAAAATGCTGAACTCAGGCGAGTCTTAATTCAGGGAATTGGTTACGGGAGAATTTGCCAAGAATTGCAAGCCACAGAATTAGATTTCTGGCAAGAATATACCCTGCTAAGGATTGATGCTTATATTGACGGCTTCGCTCCCCAGAAAAAAGAGCCAATTTACTTATTAAAAATGACTTGTCCGAGCACCGGATTCATTCACGCTTTGCGGGTTCCGCCTGAGATCCAATCTGCAAGGGAAGCGATTCGCTGGGTAAATTGGGACATCGACTCAGAGGAGTTTTCGGCGCAAACTTGAAACTCTCCCAACCCTTTTCAACAACTCGTGTCATATTCTCCTAATTTCCCACAATTTTATGTCAGAACAACAGCCAAATCCCGAAGAATTCAGCAGCTTTGCCGATTGGTGCTTGCACAAAGACAGCCTTTCAGACGGAGCAAGACATACAGTTGAGCTGCTGTTAAAGAAATCTGGCACTTCTGAGATTAATCAAGCGAACCAGATACTGTCAAGTAGGAATGAGCTGGGACTATCCGACAGTCAAATATCAGATATCACACCCCTGCAATCTCTGACTAATTTGACTTATCTGTGGCTGCACAACAATCAAATATCAGACATCACACCCCTGCGATCGTGCGCGGGTTTGACTTATCTGTGGCTGCACAACAATCAAATATCAGACATCACACCCCTGCAATCTCTGACTAATTTGACAGAGCTGCCTCTGGAAAACAATCAAATATCAGATATCACACCCCTGCAATCTCTGACTAATTTGACTTGTCTGGGTCTGGACTGCAATAACATATCAGACATCACGCCCCTGCAATCTCTGACTAATTTGAAGTGGCTGTATCTGAGCTACAATCAAATATCAGACATCACGCCCCTGCAATCTCTAACTAATTTGACTAGACTGTGGATGTACAACAATCAAATATCAGACATCACACCCCTGCAATCTCTGACTAATTTGACAGAGCTGTGGATGTACAACAATCAAATATCAGACATCACACCCCTGCAATCTCTGACTAATTTGACAGAGCTGTGGCTGTACAACAATCAAATATCAGACATCACACCCCTGCAATCTCTGACTAATTTAAGTGATTTGCGTCTGAACAACAATCAAATATCAGACATCACACCCCT
>NZ_JAUBSD010000098.1:0-5406 GCF_036704575.1 Microcoleus sp. K5-D4 | reverse complement strand
ATCACACCCCTGCAATCTCTGACTAATTTAAGTGATTTGCGTCTGAACAACAATCAAATATCAGACATCACACCCCTGCAATCTCTGACTAAATTGAGAGAGCTTTTGGTAGACTTTACACCCCAACAGGAGGCTCTTATGGAAGCCTCTCGTCAAAAGTGAGAATTTCTCGCCAACTCTACCGAACCCATCTCTCGCCCCAAAGCCGCAGCCGCCGTTAAAGCTGCCTACCAGGCTCTGGATTTAGAAGCCCCAGAAATAATTTTTTGCAGCAGCCCCAACGGAGCATTCGCACAATTACAAATGCTGAAAGAGTCACTGAAGAAAACAGACTCTATCGAGCGACTTGAGAAACAGGTAACAGACGCGCTGCGCTTCCTTTCCGAAGCATTGCCGCACGAAGCACTTTCGGAATCAATTATATGGGAGCAACAGCTAAAAGAACAATTCAAAGCAGAATTTTCCGACTATAAAAACTACTTCAAAGCAGACTTTTCCGACCAATACTATAGCAACGACTCAAGGTCGATAGTTACTCCGAAATACTTGTTTGATGCTGTCGCTCTTGCTGAATTATCTGTTGCTGGCTTTGGCATTGTACTCAAAGCAGAGGCACAAAATGCTTTTCAGTGCCTGAAACAGATTTTAGCAGCAGAATGCGGCTGGATTGTTGTGTTTGAGAATGTCTGCTATGTGTGCTCGCACCCAACCAAACTCTCCCTCGACAGCGAGCACCGCCTCCACGCAGAAGGGGAACCTGCACTGGAATTTGCCGACGGTTACAAACTCTACTCTTACCACGGCGTAACCTTGCCCGAAAAATACGGGCAAATTCACCCCAATCAGTGGGAAGCTAGCTGGATTTTAGAAGAAGACAATGCCGAATTAAGGCGAGTCTTAATTCAGGGAATTGGTTACGGGAAAATTTGCCAAGAATTTCAAGCAACAGATTTAGATACTTGGCAAGAATACACGCTGCTAAGAATTGATTCTGATATTGATGGCTTCAATTCACATGAAAAAGAGCCAATCTACTTGTTAAAAATGACTTGTCCGAGCACGGGATTCATTCACGCTTTGCGGGTGCCGCCACAGATGCAATCAGCGAGGGAAGCTATTCGCTGGGTGAATTGGGATGTCGATTATGAGGAGTTTTCCGTGCAAACTTAAAATCTTCGGGAAGTTAGAAACGTCGTTGATAAGATAAGAGTCGGCGGTTGAAACCAGGTCTACACAAACGATGTTTCTCTCTAAGAAACTGAACATTAAACATAAGAGTCGGCGGTTGAAACCGCATCTATACACACGAAGTCCACTCCAAGCGGACTGAAGACTAACTGTTATATTCTTTCATTTGCTGGCGAATAGCTGCCTCAATCTTAGTATCGAAATCCGGATATCCCATTTTCGTGAAGATTGAATTCGATCGCCTTTTGCGCCTGTCTAAGTAGGCTTGCAGTGCTGCTTTATCCCCGCGATTTTCCAGGAAATAACGCTTCAATTCTCGATCGCCCATTCCTGTATAATCAACTTGGCTCATTGTAAATTAACCGTAATTCATGTAGGGGCCCGTGAGCCAAAAATCTTTCATTCACATCGACCATATCTATAAACCCGCCCTCACCCAGGCGACTCGAAACAGGCGTGTATTATAGCATTCCTGTTTGCGATCGCACTTTCACTTTCCAAGATAACGTCTGTCAGTGCAGCAAAGAGTTATGGAATCTGGTTTGTGGCTCTTGACAGCCATGTATTACGAATGTAATATAGAGTTGCGGTAGAAAAGCTCGACTGATCGACACCAGCAAACAAATTTTAGAAAAAACCTATGCAACCCATCCGACAAGGCGATGTAATTCTCACCCCCGTACCGAAAATCGAAGGAGAAAAAAAACCTCACCTAACTCTCGCCGAAGGTGAAGTCACCGGACATTCTCACCAGATTATTGAGGGACAAGCTGAACTCTACGAAAAAGACGGCACTCTGTACTTGCGGGTGCTTTCACCCACAGCTTTATTGAGTCACGAAGAACACCAGGCGATCGCAATTCCCGAAGGTAATTGGATGGTGCGAATTCAGCGCGAATATGAGCCCCAAGGTTGGAGGTATGTCGCAGACTAAGGTTAAAAAACTGACGCCTGAACAAGCTGCGGAAACAATTAAATCGGCTTAAAGTGCGATCGGCCTCAAAGCACCGGAAATCATTTTTGTCGATCGCCCCTACGAAGCTGCTGATATAATCCTCAGTCGAGTTGACAATCCCAGCAGCAAACTGCGGAGCGAATTCGAGAGAAAACTTCGCAGCCAGCTAGAAAAACAACTGCCAGGTTATTTGGGGAGTCAACTAGAAAGCGAACTGCAAAGCCAACTGCAAACTCAACGGTCAGCTCGACTTTATACTCAACTGCAAACGCAAATGTGGGAGGCGCACCGCAATTATTTAGCTGGCTTCATAGCAAGCGAATTGCCACCGGAAGAGGTGTTCAATGAGCCGAGTCGAGACTTTTACTGGCAAAAATTAGGAAGACAACTATTCAGTAATTGCATTCAACCAGTATTGTGGGCTGCTTATGGCAGTTTCTTGGGTTTTTGCATTTCCGTTCTAAATTTACCTCATTCCTACGCCAGAAATTGGATTGTTTTTCAATCCATTGTCCGGGATTGCGGCTTGATTTATCCCTATGACAAAGTTTGCAGTGTGTGCGAAAAGCCGTTAGCGAAGCCCTCGAAGAGGATCGCACTTTCCGCAGACAGCAACCACCGCTTGCACGCCGAAGGAACACCAGCGGTACAATTTGCCGGTGGTGTTTCGATTTACGCCTATCACGGCGTGATTTTGCCCGAATGGTACGGTAGGCTGCACCCACACCAGTGGCAGTCTAAGTGGGTGTTGAAGGAACAGAATTCAGAAGTTCGGCGCGCGTTAATTCAGGGAATTACTTACGATCGCATTTGTCAAGAATTAGAGGTGACAGAATTAGATAGTTGGCAGGAATACACTCTATTAAGCATCGAGTTTGACGATGATTTTGATCGGGAGGGTAATGCAAAGCCAGTTTATTTGTTAAAAATGACCGGTCCGAGCACGGGACACATTCACGCTTTGCGAGTGCCGCCAAATGTGCGATCGGCTCAAGAAGCAATTCGCTGGGTAAATTGGGGAATCAATCCAGAGGAGTTTAGCGTACAAATATGAAAAACTGACATTTTACAAAACTTGAATCAAAATTTACAATGCCAGAACAACAAGCAAACCAACCACTTAATTTCAGTAGCTTTGCCGATTGGTGCTTGCACAAAAATAGTCTTTCAGAATCGGCCAGGCATACAGTTGAGATGCTGTTAAAACAGGCTGGCACTTGTGACTGCCATGAAGCCAACCGGGTACTTTCAAACTTTACTGAACTGCATCTCCCCTCCAATAAAATTACCGACATAACTCCGGTATCGAGATTCACCAACCTGACCAGACTGCATCTCGAAAACAATCAAATTACCGACATAACTCCGCTGTCGGGACTCAACAACCTGACAAGCCTGCATTTGGAAACCAATTCAATTACCGATCTCACTCCGCTGTCACCACTCATCAACCTGAGAAGCCTGCATCTCTGCAACAATCCAATTACCGACATTACTGGGCTGTCGGAACTTACAAATCTGACGAGACTGTTTCTCTCCAACACTCCAATTACCGACATCACTGGACTGTCGGCACTCACCAATATGTTCATACTGAATCTCCACAACAATCAAATTACCGACATCACTCCGGTTTCGGGACTCACCAAGCTGACCAGACTGATTATCTCCAACAATCAAATTACCGATATCACTCCGCTGTTGGCACTCACCAACCTGCCGGAAATTTATCTCTACAACAATCCAATTACCGACTTAAATCTGCCGAAGGAACTTACACAAAAGTACCTTACCCTCAAGACTGCGCCAATCAATTATGAAAAAGCTACAGAAGCAGTGAAAAAAATATATGCAGCTATTGGTCTACAAGCACCAAAAGTTATTGTTTGCAGCAGTCCGCAGGTAGCTTCAAAAAAACTCCTCAAACCACTCAAAAATTACAATATATCGCAATATAAAAAATCTGGAAAAGCGGCGGAAATTTTAGGTTATGGTAAGTCATTGTTGAAGGAATTATTTCAATTAGTGGATGCAGTATCGTCGGCTCTGACATTGTGGAATTGTCTGGGGAATATAAGAATATTAGAGCCGGATAGCGATCGAATACTTCTGGCAGAATTTGATGAATTGGTAAAAAATTACCGAGAATGGCTGGGAGCTAATTTTCGCTCATATTCTAACTATCTAGAGCCACTAACCCCTACCAATCTGCTGAAGGAAATCCATGTGACTGAATTTTTTATTTCTAAATTTGGTGTCACTCTCGACCAAAAAGCACAAGAACTACTTCGCTGCAAGAAACAGTTGTTAGAGCATTGCGGTTGGATATTGCCGTTTGAGAAAATTTGCGTAATTTGCGACAGGCCCATTCACCTGGGCTTTGACAGCGAAAATCGGCCGCACGCTGAAGGAGAACCGGCGATCGGATTTGCAGACGGCTACAGTTTATACTTTCACCACGGCGTTAAATTACCCGAAAAATATGGAAAAGTACACCCCAATTTGTGGGAAGCACAATGGCTTTTATTTGAAGAAAATGCCGAACTGCGTCGATTGTTAATTCAGAGAATTGGTTACGCTCGCATTTGTCAAGAATTAGCGGTGACTGAATTAGATAGTTGGCAGGAATACACGCTGTTAAGCATGGAGTTTAACGATGATTTTGATCGGGAGGGTAATGCAAAGTCAGTTTATTTGTTAAAAATGACTTGTCCGAGCACGGGACACATTCACGCTTTGCGAGTGCCGCCTGATGTGCGATCGGCTCAAGAAGCAATTCGCTGGGTAAATTGGGGAACCGACCCAGAGGAATTTAGCGTACAAACATGAAAAACTGACATTTTACCAAACTTGAATCAAAATTTACAATGCCAGAACAACAAGCAAACCAACCAATTAATCTCAGTAGCTTTGCCGACTGGTGCAAGCACAAAAATCGTCTGACAAGAGAGGCAAGGCATACAGTTGAGATGCTGTTAAAAATTGCTGGCACTTCTGACTGCGATGAAGCCCAGAAGGTACTTTTAAACCTCGCTGAACTCCATCTCGACGAGAATCAAATTACCGATATAAATCCGCTATCGGTACTCTCCAACCTGACCGAAATGTCTCTCGGCAAAAATCAAATTACCGACATAACTGGGCTGTCGGGACTCACCAACCTGACCGAACTTTCTCTGGGCGACAATCAAATTACCGATATAACTGGGCTGTCGGCACTCACCAACCTGACATCGCTGGGTCTTGGCAACAATCAAATTACC
>NZ_JAUBSD010000097.1:0-29201 GCF_036704575.1 Microcoleus sp. K5-D4 | reverse complement strand
ATGAGGACGACCAGACATTGTAATTCTCTCCTTTACTTTTTACACAAGTCTATCACATCTTTAAAAAAATGGTATAAAGTATGGGAGTTTGGAAGGAAAATGGCTCTTGAAGGATGCATCTATATTTTACATTAATTCATTCAAGTAAGCACACCTAAGTTTCAGCATTTGATTAATATTTTCACGACGCCCCTGAACCCCGGAAATTTTTAATCTTCTATCAATCTGTTTCACTAATAATTCCACGGCTCCCGACCCGATAGAGCAAGTATTTTGGCTGGACAAGACTTGATAGTTAACGATTCGATTCCGAGGTTTTGTTATGTAGTTACAAAAGTTGGTACTCTGACGGCGACCGCACAACTCAAACAACTTAATCGTTTCATCTACACGGCCTTGCCCCAACAATTTTTTGGCTCTATACAGCCGTTTTTTAGACCATCCTACTTTGTGCAAATTTTCTACTAAATGATACCAGTCTAAGATTTCTCGGCGATTGCCATCCGGATTTAATTGACCGATGATATTCCAAATTCCATCGTGTCCATCGCCTAAACAAGTCAGTAGGGAATTTAACGGCTGACGATTGACATAATCAATCAACACTTCATTTTCCAGAAAATATGCAGCAGAAAAGCTGTCATGAAGACTAACTGCTTTATAATCGAGCCAGTGAGAACCCTCCCCTTTTGGTCCTCTAACACGCACTTTCCCTCCATCCACACTGGTTTCTTTAATTGGGGTGAATGCTACTGGTTCGACCCACTCTTGGTTTTCTACCAATCTATGTAAAGTGGTATGACCTATCTTGACTCCCGTCTGTACCTCAATTTCTTTAGATGCCTTGGAATAGGATAAGACTGCCACTTGTCGCAGACAGCATTTCTCGAAATAAGGGGCCAAGCGAGTCGATTTTTTGAGATTTAATTTTTCTGCTTGTTTTTCGGTAATTTTTAACTCCCCCACACAGCTTTTTACTATTCGGGGGCGTTCTTTGTCTGTTCCCGTGGTTTCTTTGATAAAAAAAAGCAACTTGGGGTCCCACTATCTCTATCCATTGTTTTCTCAGGTGCCCTTCTATTGTTTCCAGGCTCTCTAATGCCTCGGGGGGAGTGTTTTTGTATAAAATTTTGGCGATTTCAGCAGTACGAAGATCGTAAACGTGCTTGTTCGTCAGGCGTCATGTTGGGTTCGTCAAAATTATTTATGGACTATTGTAACTCTTGAGATACTCTATTTTTCAATTGCTATAAAATGGCTCATTGACTCTAAAACAGATTTTTTTGGGAAGCTAAGTCTAGGTTTTTCCATAAAGCGAAAGATTTTATCATACTTTTACCTACTTGCAAAAGCGGGATGCTCCCTATTTGTGTAATTAGACCTCTTGCAAAATAATTTGGTGCTATTATTGAAAGTTTAGCCAATTTTATGATCGAGCAGGCTGGGCAAGTTTAAGGAGATGCCAATCAACCCCATAATTCAAAGTTTGACGTAAACTTGAGCAAACTTTTAAGGATAACACATATTTTTTTGGCAAGAGGTCTATTAATTCTGTCTAGCTTCTTATCTGCGTTCATCAGGGCTCATCTGTCGACATCTGCGATCGCAATCCCATCTACTCTCCCAAAGTTCCCTTATACTCGTCCGGTACAAATTCCGTAACCACTTGGCCGCCACCACCGTCGCCTTTGACAATCACAGTTTGATTTTTCAACTCTCCCGCCGCCCTTGGCCCAGTCAAATTAAACACCGGATTTAGTTGCTTGTAAACCACATTTCCTTCTGCATCAAAAGTCTGATTAGTTAAATACCATGTTACGCGATCGGTATTTAATTGAGCTTGACGTTTTTCACCAATTCCTACCACATTTCCCGTCAAATAAAAAACTTTTTTATCTAAATCTCCCCGCCCCGTATCCCCAGTCATCGTCACCTTTTCCACGCGGTGAAAAACCTTCACAGGCCCGGGCGATACCACAGATTGCGCCGGAAAATTCCAACTCATCAAACTGCTTTCTATTTGCAGCGGCGGATCTGATGGCATCAACTGAGCGTTTTTTGTCAGCGTCGCAATCTTGGTTTTTAAGTCTACATCTATTTGGTCGGCAAAACCGCTGTCTGTTACTATTTTATCTTTGTATCTGTCTATTTGAGTTGGTTTGTCGCTGTTTACCTTTTGTTGCTCCACAAACCACACTAAGTGCTCGGTTCGCAATTGCAAAACCGGATCTTTAACATTCGCCACCACAGAACCGAATAACTCCATCCTCTTAGCCCTGCTGAAAACCCGCGCTTCCTTCGCTGAAGCCGTCACCTGTTTGTTCTCTCCCGTCAAATTGTTACGGACAACTAAAACATCCTCCTTTGGTCGCCACTCCAACTCATTTCCGCGCAAGACAACTCCATTTTTCAGGTCTTTAGCGACTATGTTACCTTTGAGAAAAACCTGATTTCCTTCCTGAAATACCTGGCCCGTTTCTCCCTGAATATCGTAAATTTCTTTGCCGTCCTGAAACAATTTGCCCACAGGTTTCTGAACGTTAACTATTTTTTTGTCTTTGCTGTAAACGGCATTTTGCGAGTTGACTTTCCAGAACGTCTCGCCCTTTTCGTTTGCTTGTTCTAGAGTTACTTTGTTTAAAGTTAAAGTGCTGTTTGACTGTTGAGCAGTTTGGAGATCCTCAGCTAATTTGTTCTTTTGAGTCTCTTGCGGAACCGCACAAGCATCAATCCCCAAAATCAGTACGGCTAAAAATAGCAGCCTCAATTTTGGGGAGTTGAGATTGGGAATTTGGGATTTTAGATGAATCATTGGGAATAGGGAATTGATAATCGGTAATTGGGAATGAGGAATGGGGAATTGGTAATTGATAATTGGGTCGTGAAAAACACTTAATCAAAAATTAAAAATGTGTCATGCTTTGTCTAAATTTTTAACTTCTAATTCTCAATAATTCAACCCATTAATCATCACCTATTAACCCTTACCAATTACCCATTACCAAATCCCTATCTGTCGTCGTGTTCCTCCATCAAGCTCAGACCCGACAAAGGGCGGTAAGCATAATTAGGGCGCGATGTTTTTTGGATGTCGTCCTTAATCATTTCCAGGTCGATATAGCGATCGGCTACATTAATCAAACTGTCGCTCGTCATCGATCGCAAACTCACCACCTCCACCCGCACACCGCGATAGCTCACAGCATCTACAGCATAAGCCAAATCGCCGTCACCGCTCACCAGTACCGCCGTGTCGTAAGACCCCACTAAAGCCATCATATCCACAGCGATTTCTACATCCAAATTCGCCTTCTTAGAACCGTCAGGCAACTGTACCAAATCCTTAGAAATCACGCGGTAGCCGTTGCGGCGCATCCACAGCAAAAACCCCTGCTGTTTCTCGTTAGTGCGATCGACACCCGTGTAGAAGAAAGAGCGCAGCAGCCGCGAACCCGCAGTTAAACGGCACAGCAGCTTAGTGTAATCAATCTCAATTCCTAACTGCAAAGCCGCGTAAAAAAGGTTAGAACCGTCAATAAAAATTGCCACTCTACCACGATTTTCTAGAACCTGTTCCGGCGTAAAAAGGTCGTTGCTTTCTATTCTATTCAACATGATTGTTATGCCTCAATTTTTATGAAAGATTGGTAAGGAAATAACTGCTAATTCGTAGTCTGTCATAACACCCAGAGCGGTGGCTGCCAACTATGAAGGTACTGTTTACAGCAGTTCGAGCCGCTTAAAAACAGGTTGGGGTTCCCCCAGAGTTTGGTTTGCCGGCAAAGCGCCCCAGGCAGCATGAGCTGCAAAATTCGCTAAACTGTTAACTGTAACTCGATCGTTAAAGTCAATTGAAAAACCTAGCTGCTGATAGATAGCGTTGCTGATATTTGGAATAATCGGCGATAAAAGGTAAGATGCTAGTCTAACAGATTCCAGAACAGAATATAGCACTTGTGCGACACTTTCGATCTGTCCCTGCTTGTACAAACTCCAAGGTGCTTGCACGTCAATAAACTTGTTACCGGCTCGAACTAATGCAAGCACGGCTTCGGAAGCCTTGCTAAAAGCCAACTCTTCGTAAAAACCCGTTACTTGAGCGCCCAAATCCAGGCTCATAGCCTTGAGAAGGTTATCGCCGTCAATGTTTTCTCCCAACACATTGGGTACGCAACCACCGCAATATTTTCGAGCCATGTTTAGGGTACGGTTAAGCAAATTTCCCAAATCATTTGCTAGCTCAGCATTCAATATATTGATAAACCGAGTTTCGTTAAAATCGCCGTCCTCTCCGAACTCAATTTCTTTGAGGAAATAGTAACGCACTGCGTCAGCGCCGTATTTATTGACCAATTCGACAGGGTTTAAAGTATTACCCTCCGATTTCCCCATTTTTTTGCCGTCTTTGGTCAAAAACCCGTGTGCGAAGACGCGACCCGGCACCGCCAGATTCGCTGACATCAGCATTGCCGGCCAGTAAACTGCGTGGAAGCGAAGAATATCTTTGCCGATCAAGTGCAAGTCAACCGGCCACCATTTAGATAAAGCATTCTCCAAAATCGGGTCGCTGTCCGGATCTAGCAAGGCGGTGACGTATCCCAGCAAAGCGTCAAACCACACGTAGATGCTGTGACTGGGATCAACTGGCATTGGCAGACCCCATTCGAGATTCACTCTAGAAATCGAAAAGTCTTGCAGTCCAGAGTTGACGAAACTGAGCACTTCGTTGCGTCGGCTTTCCGGCGCGATGAAGTCGGGACGTTCTGCGTACAAGGCCAGCAGTTGGTCTTGATAGCGCGACAGACGGAAAAAGTAATTTTCCTCGTCGCGCCACTCAACTTCCTTGCTGGTGTGGACGGAGCACCGATTTCCCGGCAACAATTCCCGTTCATCCTTAAATTCTTCACAGGAGACGCAGTACCAGCCTTGTTGCTGGTTCAAGTAGATGTCGCCGGAGTTCCAGACCCGCTGGAAAAATTCTTTGACAATGTACTCGTGGCGCCGCGAAGTTGTGCGGATGAAGCGATCGTACTGGATGTCGAGTTGCTCCCACAGCGCCTCAAACGCCGGAACCACTGAATCGCAGTGAGCTTGGGGCGATCGTCCCAAACTCTCGGCTGTCCGCTGAATTTTCTGCCCGTGTTCGTCGGTCCCCGTCACCAGCAAAACAGATTTGCCCCGCAGCCGCTCAAATCGGGCTAGGGCATCTGCAGCCATAGTCGTGTAAGCACTGCCAACGTGAGGTAAATCGTTTACATAATACAGAGGCGTTGTTATCGCAAAGGTATTTTTAGTTTTATCAGTCGATTTCATTGAATGCTAAAAGAAAATTCCCTAAATTCCGTTTCGATCTTAACTCAGCGGTTAAATTTTTTATGGAGTGGCAATCAAGCCAAATTCACTGCAAGTTATTTGCAATTGTTTAACCCGGGCTATTCCCAAAAGAAATATTGCTTTCATATCAACACTAATCTTTTTTAGTTCTTTTTGACGAACTCTCTAAAATGTCTTAATATTTTGACATTCTGCTGCCTTGGGAATCGACGATCGCGGGGTTCGGGCCGCCTCAATTTATTTGTCGCAGCAGCTATCCCTAGAGCGGGCGATCGCCCACCCGGTTTGCAACAAAACTCATCGTTTGGGCTGCTAAACCTGCCATTCGACTAACCCTCCGCGACCACTTTCTGTAAATGCGCGATCGCTCGCCATCGCAATCTTTTTCTACCAATCGCTGGAAAGTCGCTACCCCGTAACTCCTGCCACTTTCCGAGCCGCTAATGGACGCAGAAACCGGGTTGTTTACGAAACTCTCTTGTCAAGCACGAAGCTTTAGTTTCTTACCCCAAAAATAGTATAAAACCCATATTTGACCCCCTCAACTGTCACTATCGGTTTTTACTTATTTTGATCCAGCAATAAAACTATAAATTCTACTATTTTAGTATAACTTACGTATATTAACGGATAAATAACTCTTTAAATACATAATTTATTACTTTAAAGATGTAGCTTTCTACGTAATTATACTGTGTCACACCCCTGGGTGCGGAATGTGGGATAAAAGCCTGGGTTTTTTGTCACAAAACCCGGTTGATAAAGGTTGCGAGTACGTCCACAGACAATAAAACCCCAAGCTCGTTAAGCTTGGGGCTATCACATTAGGGTGCATCTAACAAAGGATGATCCGATCGCCCTCGATCGCCATCAGGAAAACTCACTCGATTTCCGCCAATAGCTTCTGACAAATAATCGGCTGCAGCTTCCACTACCGCGATCGCATTTTCATAAACCATCCGCGTCGGCCCCAAAACCCCAACACTACCAACCGGCACTGATCCCCGGCGGTAAGTCGAAGAAATCAAAGTACAGCCACGAATTGGTTCTAAAGAATTTTCCGAACCAATACGCACCGTTACCCGCTTCCCGGGGATGTCCAACTCAGGCGATTCAAAAATCAAAGGCCAAAGCAGTTCCTGCTCTTGTTCTAGCAATTGCACCAGGGTTTGAACTTGCTGCAACTGCGAAAACTCTGGCAAGCGCAGCGCTTCTGCTAAACCGCCGATCAGAATCCGCGTGTAGGTTGGATTGCTTTGGCGGCTGCTCAAAGCAGTCAGCATGGTTCCCATCCACTCAGCGTACAGCTCAAAGTCCCGGTCTAACTCGCTCCAGTCTACAGCCGAGAGTTCCGAGAGCGATCGTCCCCGCAACTTGCTGTTCAAAAAATTCGACAAAATCTGCAACTGGCGATCGACGATTTCGACATCAGGCGTGTTACCTTCTGCGTCCAAAGGCAACTGCACCAAAACCGACTGAGTTTCGTAGGCATCCGTCACCACGATCAGCATCACCTTTCCCGGCTCTAGCTGCACCAGTTGCAAGTGGCGCAAGCAAGCCATATTGGTTTGCGGTATGGTGATCATTGCTATGTAACCGCTGATAGTTGCCAGAATTTGAGCCGCGCCGCGGAGTGCCGCGTCCATGCGGCCGTCCGACCAATTGAGCTGGTCTAGTACCTGTTCCACCTTGCGGGCCAGCGTATCAGACGGCTGAATCAACTTGTCTACATAAATTCGGTAGCCGGAGTCAGAGGGGACTCGTCCTGCCGAAGTGTGGGGCTGATAAAGCAGTCCAGCTTTTTCAAGAGTCCCCATCGCATTGCGAATTGTAGCTGGGCTGACGCTGAGGTTGAATTCGTCAGCCAAAGCTTTTGAGCCAACGGGTTCCGCTGTAGCTATGTAGTGGCGAACCGTTGCCCAAAGGATGTGTTGTTGCCGATCGGTGAGGTTAACGCGCACAGATATTTAAGCAGAATTAGTATTCAGACAATTTGCCACTATCGAGTCAGAAGCTCTGTCCTTAAGGGCGATCGGGCAGAGTTATCTATTTAAGATAACAGATTTAGGTGAAGGAAGTTCAGCAACAGATTGTGTACGGGATTTTACGGATTGTGTACGTGATTTTACGGGCCGATGTTGAGGGAATGAACAGGGAAAAATGTTTTAACTTTTAACTTGTAACTTTCTATTTGGGAAGCGAAGCTTCCCCGAACCGGAGATCTGCCCAATGCCCCATTCCTGGGTTTCGCTTTAGCAAATGCCCTTTAAGTGTGTTCTTTCAGAATATTTTGCAGGTAACTAGCCACTGCATCCGGCTGTTCCACCATTGCCAAATGGCCACAATCGGGAAGCTGAAGGACATTTGCGCCACAACCTTGGAACATCCAGTGAAAGCTAGCCAAATGCAGCACGTATTTTGGTTCCATAATTTTGTCTTTAGTACCGGCAATAAAATAAACAGGTTGCTTGAGTTGGGAGACAATTTGTGGCAATAGGTGAATCTCCGCTTCTGTGGTGGAGTCCAACAAAGCCCCCAAAGCTGCCTCTGGATGAGCTCCCACGAAATCTATTAAGCGCTGCCGTCCCCAGGATCTGCCGATCGAGCGGGCTACAGAATCGCGGGCAAACAGGTAATCTGCTAAGGGCAAGCGAGGCAGCCAGCCGGGACGCATTGTCACTAGCTGCTTGCCGACCGCTCGAAACCGCTCGAATTCTTCCTTAAGATAGATGCCGCCCCCTGCATTGATGCAGACCACGCCTTTAACGCGATCGGACAATTTGCTGGCTCCCCATAGAGCGATCGTACCGCCGAGAGAGTGTCCCACCAGCCAAGCAGAAGATATATCGAGTTTTTCGAGTAAAAGTTCCAAATCGCGAGCGTAAGCTGCGGGAGTGTAGCAGGAATTTAGCGGTTCGGAACATGGGCGATCGTCGCCGGAGTCCGATTGAGAATCGCCAAACCCCCGCAAATCATAGGTAAGGCACTGATAGTTTGATGCCAAGCGATCCGTCAAAGGTTGCCAGTAGTGGCGGCTTAAAAGCCAGCCGTGGACAAATACCAGAACCGGGGAAGTTGCTGTCGGAGCCGTCAAATCGTAAGCGTGCCGAACCCCTAGGATGTCGATTGTTGCCATACTTTTATCTTATCCGCTCCATAAGACCTATGTAAACCTATGTATAGCCTTTCTCAGAAAGAGCGAGTACGCCGAAACCCTGTGTTCTCAAGCTTTTTCAGTTGAATTGTTTACCTCATATACCCAAGAAGCGCTATAAGTAAGCCAAAAAGACTCAACTTTATCGATTTACCGCTTACTTCCTGCTGCAACGCGCGGTCTTAAGGTGACGCTACAAAATTTTTGTCCACTACACGGGTAATCTGGGCCTAGCTTGCCCTTTTATGCGATTTTTTTATCGGAAATTTTGGTGTTTGTAATCTGACTACATCCTTATTGTAAGCGGTTATTAACTCAGTTCATTATAGCTAAATCAATACTGCGGACAGTTTTTGCAACCAGACTACAAGCTTTACAGCACAAGGATCATAAATAAAGTCCAATTAAATGCAACTCCGGGTAGAGCTGACATTGATTTAATTATCCACAGGGGCTGCGAAGTCCTACAGAATAAGCCCTTGGCTCATATAAAAACTGTCCGGAGTCTTGCTAAATTATAGATAATTTTAAAACTTCAATTATTGATTGTAATAACACTGATAATAACTTTTAAGTCCTGTTACCAAGCGTTTGTGTAATTCGCTCGGTGTAGGGAGTTTTATGGTTTGCTCCGTTGCTCTCAACGCCACTATTTCCAGCATTATCCCGTTCTCCCAATTGTAAGCGTGTCTTGCTACTCCAGAATCTTGACGGAATTAAAACCTGTTTATTAGAAGGTTTTAATTCCGTCTTAAACGAAAGTAACACTTGTTCAATACTTCGGACTGTTTTTGATAGCCAACCGTAGAAGAAGGATTTTAAGGCTCCAAGGCAATCGAGCTACCAACGGAAAATCGCTGTTTTCAGAGTAGGAACTAAAAACACTCCGGATTATTGCTTGTTAAACTCGCCTATTTATCTGGCACGTTTTTTCTATTATGGTGGTTATTTTGTAGATGAATTACCCATCAAACTTAAAAAGCTTGACAACATCGTTTGTGCGTCTCCCATGTTTATGAGAACCGCTATCTACACTCGTTTGTAGGAACAATTTTGCCGAGCTTTTTATCCTATCTCACTGGAAAACTTTTGCAAACTAATGTCTACTTATAGAAATCTAGTTATTTAGGGATCATCGGTAGCTTGCCCTAAAATCGCTCGCCCAGCAATCTTTGTCGCACCCCCTCAGCGATTTTCTGCCCCAGATATTCGGGAATTAAACTTTCATTGGGCCCCAACAAGTAGAGAATTAGGCGAGTTCGCCCCCGCCAAACCAGCAAATTAGCATTTACGACCAACAAATCCTCTTGCCAGATTGCATACATAACTTTGTAAAAAAGTCCAGGTTGATTATCTGCTTCAATCAGTAAAGCTGGCAAGTGGAAAACCGGATCGACGTAGAATTCAGTTGCCACATCTTCCAAACCCGCGTCTAAATTAAATTCCACCGCCAACATCTCTTCAACCTCAAAATGTCCCGCCAATGCCTCTCGAACGGCTCTACAGACGTTTTCTGCTGTTTTATCTGCCAGTACCTTGCCACCGCGAGATACGACCAATTTGATAAATACCAGCATGGGCGGGTAAATTTGACCGTACAGACTCAGACTGTGAATTGTCAGTCCGTAGGCCGCGAGCACTCCAAAAATATCGCTCAGTAGAAAAGACTGGTTCCGGTAAGCAAAATGCAGGGCACTTTTGTTACCTTCGGCTCGGATTTCGATGACTGCTTGCCGAGTTTTGTAAAGCTGGTAAGCTAATTTGAGGTTTTGCAACTGGATTTCGCTGCTGACAAATTGCTCATAAAACTGCGGAAACGCTCGGTTAAAGCGCTTGAGGAGTTCTAGTGTAGATGGTTTTAAACCCGAAGCCATAATTGAGGAGAAGGTGCGGGAGATATACGAGGTATTGACTCTTCCATGCCTTATGGCAATGGGATTTTCGATTCGACGATTCGACTTAAATTGTGCCCGTCTCCTCACTAAAAGCAAAAGTCAAATCTGTCTGAGAACTTATCACGAGAATGTCACCGTTGCGCCATTCCAGTGGTATTTCCCACCAAGGGTATAAGTTCCGGCGCGATCGGCGGCACTCAAAAGAAGCATTTCCCAAAATGCCTCAGTCCTGGTTCGGCAACAAATTTTACCTTAAAAGCGGGTTGTCCGGGCACTGGCTAGCAGAACAGTTCTACCAAACTTGACAGAATCAAAAAAGCGCAGACTCAATGTTGGACGACAAATCCCTGTTTTCGGCGTAAGATGAGTGTACCGTAAACTGTTCCTCAAGAGGCTACCGGCAATTGATCCTACGCCGATCGGAGTGGGTTTATCTGTCGGGTTCTCTTTCTCGTCGTCCAACTTCTACTACCTTAACCGCGCCTGCATGGGTTTTTGGAAAAACTTATTTAGTAGTTCTGAGTCTGCCTCTGTACCCCAAACAGCGGATTTTGAGGAAGATGTGGCTGTTGGGTTAGGCGATCCGCTTTCCCCAACGTTTCGCAAACCCGCCAGCGGCAACGCTCGCATCTTTTTCAGTTGCGATCGGGACATTGACCTCTACGAACTCGAAGAACTTTGTAATGCAGTGGGTTGGTCCCGCCGTCCCCTGCGTAAAGTCAAAAAAGCTATTCAGCACAGCTTCCTAGTCGTCTCTATGTGGGAGATGCGGGGCAGCCAGCGACGGCTGGTGGGTTTCGCCAGAGCGACTTCAGACCATGCTTTTAATGCCACGCTTTGGGATGTGGTAGTTCATCCCGACTACCAGGGCAAAGGCATGGGCAAGGCGCTGATGAAATACATCATTAAAAAACTCCGCAGTGAAGATATCAGCAACATTACCTTATTTGCTGACCCTCAAGTGGTGGACTTTTACCGCAATTTGGGCTTTATGTCCGATCCAGAGGGGATTAAAGGTATGTTTTGGTATCCAGATTAGCAAGCGAGGTGCAGGTCGGCGTTGATTTGTTGAGGACATACAATACAATATTGACGCTGACAACACTGAATGCACCTGTGCGCTGCGGTCAGTTACCCGTGGATGTATCTCGGCATCAGGGCCGTTATGAAGCTGTGCAAGTATTGTCAGTCGATTTGAGCCGAGCACGATAGGAGTCAGGGGCTGGTATCGGTTTTTGGGTGGGGTCAAACCGGACAACCTGAAAAAAACTTCGCCTTAGCTGCATCGAGAGCTAAATATTTAATAAAGCTTGACAAGCAAGCGGTTTTGTGTGTTAATGGTTAGAGGTTAGCTAACTATACCACCGGGATGTAGCGCAGCTTGGTAGCGCGCCTGCTTTGGGAGCAGGATGTCGCAGGTTCAAATCCTGTCATCCCGATCGCATAATGTTAAATAATAGATTGAAGCAGAACTGTCTCTGATGTTTACATTTCGTAAAAATGAAAACAAATTGAGGCAGTTTTTGCCGATCGTGTTAAGTCGCCAGTCTTTGCGTTAATGTGTTTCAGGATCGCTCCTGATGGAAAAAACATGAAATCATTAGTTCGTTTGGGCGCAATATTGGGAATTGTCGGCAGCACTCTGCTGGGCCCCTCCCCAATTGGCAAGATGTCTGCACTGGCACTGCCGGAGCCGCAAATTTTGGAAAAATTGCGATCGGTGCCGGTATTTACGATTACAGACGCTCAGGGTGCGCCCCTGGTCGCTTCTGTTCCCAAGCAGGGTCAGGGTCAAACTGGTAACGCTTCCGTGGCGGGAATTTTCATCAGCCAGAAAGATGCTCAAGCTTTTGTGGATCAACTCAAAACCAAAAATCCTCAGTTGGCGGCGTCGGTGCGCGTGATGCCGGTGTCGCTGGGGGAAATTTATCAGATCACTCAAGCAAATAAGGGCAAGCCGGAGGAGGTGCAATTTGCTTTCGTTCCGGCTCCGGTGCAGGTGCAGTCGGCTAAAACTGTACTTCAGCAGACTGGTCAACAAGTTAACGAGTTCAACGGTGTACCTCTGTTTTTAGCCAGAGGTGGCGCGGAAAATGGTTATTTGACGATTCAGCGGGGTCAACAAGAGGTGATTCCCTTGTTTTTTAACAAGGAGGATTTGCAAGGAATGGTCGATCGTTTTAAGCAGCAGCAGCCCAACGTGACAGCCACAATTAAGATTGAGGTGGTGAACTTGGAGAGCGTTTTGGAAGCTTTGCGTACTGAGAACGACCCGTTTTTGACCCAAATGATTTTGATTCCGTCGCGGGAGTCGCTGGAATTTGTGCGATCGCTCCAACCTGCTGGTGCGGGTCAAAATCCACAGGTTGCTCCGGCTCCAGCTCCGGCTCCAGCTCGGCCGGCTCCAGCTCGACCGACTCGCTAATAGTTAGTCAGCAGTCATCACTCATTAGTCATCAGTTATCAGTCATTAATTAGTAGGTTGGGTTTCTCGACTCAACCTACTATTTACGAATTAGCAATTAGCAATTAATATCGTTTCCGGTAGCATCGGAATTATTAGCCAAAATTAGGACACCGCGAGTGCCTAAGTCCCTACAATATCATTTTCGGTAGGGACACTCCAAGAGCCGTGTCCTCTATATCATGTATGAGTGCAACCGGAATTAATATAACAATTAGCAATTAGCAATTAGCAATTATTACAAAGTCTTATGTTTGTTTCTGGTTTAGAGCTTTGGGAATGGGCGAATCAAGCTAAAACAGAGGCGACCGCCTCTGACATTCCCCTAGCAGAAATCGACTGGCTGCTGCAAGAGCTGGCTGGTGTGGATAGGTTGGCTCTGCGTTTAGAGTCGTTTAAAGATTTGCCAAAAATTGAATTAAAGTTGTCTTTATCTGAACTTGCCCAATTGTGGCAGCGGCGCTTACAGGAACGGGTGCCGGTGCAGTATTTAACGGGAGTTGCACATTGGCGACATTTTTCGCTCAAAGTAACGCCGGCGGTGCTAATTCCTCGTCCTGAAACGGAATTGCTGATCGATTTGGCTGTAGAAGCTGTTAAAAGCTATGGTGTCAATCCAAAATCGCATTGGGTGGATTTGGGAACGGGCAGCGGGGCGATCGCGATCGGCTTGGCTTCTGCGTTGACAAATGCTAGGGTTTATGCGGTAGATTGCAGTTCGGAAGCTTTGACAGTGGCTCGACTGAATGCTGAGAATTTTGGTTTTGGATCGCGAATTAATTTTTATCAAGGTTTGTGGTGGGAACCGCTAGCATTTCTCAAAGGTCAAGTCAGCGGCATGGTGTCTAACCCCCCTTACATCCCCAGCAGCACGGTGCTGACTCTGGAACCGGAAGTTTTGAAGCACGAACCTCATCTGGCCTTAGACGGCGGTTTTGACGGGTTAGATTGCATCCGGCATTTGGTAGAAACTGCCCCCGATTATTTAGAATCCGGGGGAGTTTGGTTGGTTGAGATGATGGCGGGACAAGCTGAGGCGGTAGCTGATATGCTGCAATGTCACGGGAGTTACGGTGAAGTTCAGATATTTTCTGATTTAGCAGGAATTGAGCGGTTTGCCTTAGCGTATCGACGTTAGGCTTCAAGAATATGTCGTACTTCTAAAATCTAAAATCTAAAATCTAAAATGGCATGACACAAGTTGCGATCGATGCCCTAGTTCAAGGGGCAATTTCTGGTAATTATATCGTCAGTTTTCCTACAGATACTGTACCCGCTTTGGCTGCGCGTCCCGATCGCTCGGAGTTGATTTTTGCAGCTAAACGTCGCAGTCAAGACAAACCGCTGATTTTGATGGCCGCATCAGCCCAGGCCTTGTGGCCCTACGTGCAGGGAAGTCCAGCAGAGTTAAAATTGTGGCAGCAAGTAGCCGAATCCTATTGGCCGGGGGCATTAACTTTGGTGCTGCCGGCTTCGCCAAAAGTCCCGGCGGCGATGAATCCCATCGACCCAACTACAATCGGAGTACGAGTGCCTGACTTTCCCCTGGCGCTCAAAATTCTAGAGCAGACAGGCCCTTTGGCTACCACCAGTGCCAATTTATCCGGTCAGCCGCCTCTGGAGTCGGTGGCAGAAATTGAGGCTCTGTTTCCGCAAGTCTTGACATTAGTTCCTTCTGAATTAGCAACAGCGACAACAGCTTCGAGTTTGCCTTCGACTGTGGCTAAATGGACGGGCAGCGAGTGGGAAATATTGCGACAAGGCGCGATCGAGTTAGAATGCTAAAAGCTAAACTCCAAGGCAAAGCAATATGGCGCCGATCGGCTGGAGCGACTTTATATATTTAGGTATGGGACTGGGGCTGGGTTTGGGAAGCAGTTTGATTTGGCGCCTGCGGCAAAAAAGCTCGCAACAGCCCGAACCGGCGCCCAAAGTAGCCCCACCTCCTCAAGAAATTCACTTAGAGAAGTTTGATGCCCTTTCCGAGCAACTTAAGCAAACTCAATTGGCTTATCAGATGGCATCGGAGATGAGCCAATTTAAGGCGGGTTTTTTGGCTCGAACTTCTCACGAGTTGCGATCGCCCCTGAGCACTATGATTGGTACGCTGCAATTAATTCTCTCGGATTTGTGCGACGATCCTGCTGAGGAACGAGAGTTTGTCGAGCAAGCTCACGCCGCGGCACTCAAGCTGGTGAAATTAATAGATGAAATTATCTCTGTCGCTAAAACTGAACACGGCACCGAAAGCATGGATATTGAGCCGATTCAGTTAGCTAAGGTTCTTGACGAGGTTGATGATTTAACTTACTTGCAAGCTGCTAATCGCGGCATTCGTTTGGAGATATTGCCGCCAGATCCGGGGATTTATGTATTGGCAGATTTGCCGAGGTTTAGGCAGGTTTTAGTCAATTTGGTAGATACTGCTGTTGCTCAGATGGAGGAGGGGAGTATTTCTGTGTCTGCCCATGCTTCGCCGGAATCTGGATACGTTCACATTTGGGTGGACGATCAGCGTTCAGTCAGTGCTTGGAGCGAGTCTTGGGATTTGCTGAAGCACGATTTGGAGTGTGATGTTACTAAGAGCAGCGATAATTCTCAGGTGTCTTCTGGAATGAGGTTATTGATGAATCAGACTCTTTTAAGTTTGATGAGCGGAAAGTTGGAGGTTCTGGCTGTGCCTTCGGAGTCCGAAGAGTGCAGTTTTAACCGGACTCAGTGTTCTATTCCTTTGGCAACTTTCTGATGAAGAAAGTTGGGCCACGCGCAATGTACGGGATGTAACGCAGGTGAGGAAGAGGGCAAGGGATTTAACTGATTTAACTGAGGGCGAGAAGATGGAAAAGGGAAGATGAAAGAAGGAAAGTATTTATAGGGAGTAAGGTGCGCCCTGACGCACCCTACATATTATAGATTTTGATGCCAATCTTGTGATTATTTAACAATTAGCAGTTAGCAATTCGCCGTTGCTAATTTCTAATTCGAGATTCTCTTCGAGAAGCTGATTTTCAAGTACCATTGTGGTGCTAGCATTTTGCTGAAAACCGATGCGCTCGTAAAAGCTTTGTTTGTAAGTTGTCATCAGGTAAACTCGCTCTACTCGGCACATCCGAGGGTGACTCAAGACGGTTTGCACTAATTTGCGCCCGAGTCCTGCACCTTGGTAATCCGGGTGAATGGCGACATCCCAGATGGTGGCTCGATAGATCCCATCTGAGGTGGCTCTGGCAAAGCCGATCGCCCGTGAGCCGTCCCAAACTGTAACAACTGGTTCGCTGTTGGCGATCGCAATTTCCCAATCTTCTATCTTGCGTTCCCTCGCCCAAAAGGCGGCGGCTTTAAATAGTTCTTGGATCTGTGCGATGTCGGCGCGATCGCGACCTATACAAAATTGAATGTGACTGGAATCCCTAGTCGTTGATGTCATGCTCAATCTGCCTTCAAGTTGTATCTAAACTGTGTTACTTTTACTGTCTTAGCCGGTATAGTTAATTTTGCTTGGGAACAATCAATGATTGAATTCCCGATTTACAAAACTATTTTTAGTTATACATATTTTCTAAATAATTTCGGTGATTATTAATACTTTTTGGGGTAAATTTTGTAAAAAAGTCTTTGAGTCAAAATTCCCAACTTATAACTCATACTATTTGAGATGTGAGAGTGGAGATTTGAGATGGGGAATGACTGATTTGTTAGGGTGTTTGGAGTTTGCCTACAGAGAAACCGGGTTTTTTCTCACGTCTATTTCGTTACAGCCCACCGAAACTCTAAAAACCAGGTTTCGAGGCGTCGTTTATTGCTAAGCGTAAGCGATAGCTAGTGTGTTCCCTAATTGCTCAAAAATCATCTATCGAGAGAGGTATTGACTCCACGAAAACACCCGAAGATTGTGCTGTGGAGTCAATTCTTTAATCTCTAATTTCTAATCGAGTGAATCTAGTTTTGCAGCCAGCGGGCGGCGTCTTTGGCGTGATAAGTCAAAATCAAATCAGTACCAGCACGCTTGAATCCTGTCAAAGTTTCCATCACTACTCTTTCTTCATCTATCCAACCGTTGAGGGCGGCGGCTTTCACCATCGCATATTCCCCAGAAACGTTGTAAGCAGCAACTGGCAGGTTAGTTGCTTCCTTCACGCGCCAGATGATATCCATATAAGCTAAAGCGGGTTTAACCATGAGCATATCTGCGCCTTCGGCAATGTCGAGAGCAATTTCTTTAAGAGCTTCGCGACCGTTTCCTGGGTCCATTTGATAGGTGCGCCGATCGCCAAATTGCGGAGCAGAATCAGCCGCATCCCGGAACGGGCCATAATAAGCTGAGGCGTATTTTGCCGCGTAAGACATGATGGGAATATCTTCAAATCCAGCAGAGTCCAGTCCTTGGCGAATTGCTCCGACAAAACCGTCCATCATTCCCGAAGGCGCGATAATATCTGCACCAGCTTTAGCTTGAGCAATTGCGGTTTTCTTCAGCAATTCTAGTGTGGGATCGTTCAAGACGCGGCCGCTTAAATCTCCGACTTCCAAATAGCCGCAGTGACCGTGACTGGTATATTCGCACAGACAAGTATCGACGATGACGATTAAATCTGGTACGGCTTTTTTAACTGCTTCCGTCGCTTGTTGGACGATGCCGCAGTCGTGCCAAGCACCTGTCGCGTCTGTGTCTTTATCTGCGGGAATGCCGAATAAAATAATAGCGGGAATGCCGAGGTCGTAGACTTCTTTTGCTTCTTCTACTATTTTGTCTACCGATAGCTGGTAAACTCCCGGCATCGATGTGACTTCTTTAGCAAAAGCTTCCCCCGGTACGGCAAATAGGGGGTAAATTAAATCGCTGGTGGTCAAGATATTTTCGCGTACCATCCGGCGGAGTTGGGGATGGTTGCGGAGGCGGCGGGGGCGGTGAGTTGGAAACATAATGTTTTTTTTACGGTAGATAAAGCCCTGTTTTTGAGGACTCGCGGCGTTTCTTTAAAAGTCTAGAGCTTATTGTTGGCCGATCGCTCTGGACTTAAGTAAACTTCTGTAAAACCCGGGATGTCCATTGTTCGTAGTCAGGAATGCCAGTCATTTCTAGCCTTTCCCGTTCCCAGACTCAGCCCTAACGCTGCTTGTGGGATCGGTTAGTACGGATATCTCGCTGGCTTCATACCTATAACCAGGCTGCCCAGAAGCGAGGATAGACTGTAAATTATAAATGTATCGAATAGTAACGGTCTTATGTACAAGCAACTAATTTCAAAGATCAAACCCCTTTTGAAACCACTATTCGCGATCGGTCTGGTACTGACGCTAGCCCTCGGTAACGCTGACGGAGCTCTGGCTGCCCGCAGCGGCGGACGCATCGGCGGCGGATCTTTTAGTGCTCCAGCGCGCAGTTACTCATCCCCGAGTCGCACTTACGCGCCGTCGGGAGGAGGCTACTACCCGGGCGGCGGCTTTGGCGGTGGCTTCGGTTTCCCGTTCTTACTGCCGTTTTTTGGCTTTGGGGGCGGGTTTGGCGGCCTGTTCTCGATTTTGATTTTTATTTCGATTGCTAATTTCCTCGTCCAAAGCTTCCGCCGCGCCGGGGGCGGAACTGACGAACTCGGCAACAGCGCCCCTACTAGCGCTGTATCTGTCGCCCGCTTGCAAGTTGGTTTGCTAGCAGAGGCCCGCGGTTTGCAGGCCGAACTCGACTCCCTAGCGCGAAAAGCGGATACCGATACAGCGACAGGTCGTGCTCAAGTGCTGCAAGAATCTACTCTGGCGCTGCTGCGGCATCCTGAATACTGGGTTTACGCGGGCGCTGAATCTGTGCAAACTCGCTTGGAAGCAGCCGAAGCTAAGTTTAATCAACTTTCTTTGGCAGAACGCAGTAAATTTACTGAAGAAACGCTCTCGAATTATAACAATCAGCTCCGGCAAGCAGGGAGCAGCAATATCCTGCCAGGTTTGCAGGAAAATGGGGCGCTGGTTGCTTCTGATGTGAATTCAGATCCCGGGGAATTTATTGTGGTGACGGTGATTGTCGGTACTCAAGGCAAATTGCAATTGCCAGCAGTGAAAAACTCTGAAGATTTGCGCCAAGCTTTGCGTCAGATTGGGGGAGTATCGAGCGAGCAGTTGCTGGCGGTTGAGGTGCTGTGGACTCCTCAAGCGAACGGGGACACTCTGACTGCTGACGATATGTTGGCTGGCTATCCTGATTTGCGATCGATTTAGTGAGCAAGACTGGGCGCGGAGCATTGTCTGCCGCGCCCCATCCTGCAGCAAAGCTGGGCGGGTGAACCCAATTGCTTTTGAGAGGCGAATTTTACACGAGTTTTTTGAGGTCGATCCAGTTAAAAAAGATTGTTTAACAAATGCTAGTATTGAGAGATTATATTTCAGCGTGATTCATCTGCTATGGGCAAAGCCTGCCCGATATGGGTTTTGCGAAGAAGTTAGACAGGATAAAAAAACTGTATTGAGCGAGGACTGCTTCGGAAGAAGTGGCGATCGCGCACCATCTAAATTTTATATAAAGAAGAAGCGATCGAGAGCTAAAACTTATGGCCGACAGCAGCAGAAAAAAAGCACTTTTTATTTTGAGCCAGTTAAATAATGACGATATCAACTGGATCGTCCAAAAAGGCAAAAAGGAAGTTCTTGATCCCGGCGGGATTTTGATCCATGAAGGGAGGCAGATAGATGCGCTCTACATTGTTTTGAAGGGGAGTTTGAGCGTTTTGATCGAGGCTGAGCGGACTAGAGAAATCGCTAAAATAGCCAGCGGAGAACTGGTGGGAGAAGTCTCTTTCATTGACGCTCGCCCTCCTTTAGCAACGGTGAAGGCGATCGAAGAAACTCACTTGCTGGCAATTCCTAGGCGGCAGTTAGTAATCAAACTTCAAAACGATATGGGCTTTGCTTCCCGCTTTTATTATGGAATTTCACTGTGTCTGGCAGACAGGATGCGCGGTACGATCAGACATATAGAATACGGTCGCAATATTGAATTAGATCAACCAGAATTTGAACGAGAGGATATCAATCCTAACGTTCTGGAAAATTTGGCGCTGGCTGAGGCTAAGTTTAATTGGCTGAGGGAAAATGTTAAAGCTTGAGGAATTTTAAGGCGTTTTTGAGCTGGGTCTGAAAACGTGGCAATTGATACGGTAATTGAGAGATGTACGATCTAACCTCTCAAATCAAAAAACAGATGTGGAAAAGAAAATAGGGGCGGGTTGTACCGGAAATATCGATCGATAAATGCCGGAACTATAAAAACCCGCCCCTGTTTTCGGCCGTTGCAACCTCGCGCGCTGAAACGCAACTACCAACCACACAATCTAGATAATACCCGGCCCTTTGCCGCGGGTGTCTGCATCCATTGTCAATTTTCCTTCCTCGCCTTTTTTATCTTTCACTTCTGCGAGAATTCGAGCGCGTTCTGCGGCTTCAGCTTCCTCTTTTTCTCTCAAATCGCCCGGTTCGTTGATGTACATTTCCGGTTCGATCGCGTAATTGTTAACCAGGCCTTCTTTGTCTACCGTATAACCATCGGTGGTGTGAATGCTTTCGTCATCGGTTTGGTCATCAGTTTTTGCACTTTTCTGCTTCCCTTCGTTGGTGGTGTGCATGAAATTAGCGCCTTCCCGTTCTTGCCGTGCTGCTGTCTCAGCAGGAGTAATGCCCCTGTCGTAGTGGGGCGCTTCCATATTGGCTTCGATTTGTTCGTCGGCCGGTGTTGATTTGCTAACTTCTTCTTTGGGGGGTATTGGTTGACGATTAGTCATGATTTATTCCTGAGTTATATTTTCAAAAAGGTCTTTGCGCTATGTTTAAATATTAGGCGAAAGCTAGCTCATTCACAAACTATCTTTGGTTATAGTTTGCGAAAAATTGCTGTGAGGGAAAATACCTTGATGGACTCTTCCTGAAGACTGATAAAATTCTGTTTTTATTTAAATTTTTACTATCTGCGACTATTTGGCATCTATCTAAAGATAGGGAAGTGGCAATTGCAGGTTGAGGATTGGGAATTGTACTAATGACTCATGATAGCAGTTTAGAACCAGAATTTTACGGTAGGCCAGATCTCAAGCTCGATAGTCATCAGTCATTCCCAATTATTCAATCGTTTAATCTAAAATCGTCGGACTTTACGATTCTTTAAAGAAGCGGATGATTTCGCGGACGTGGTTGAGAAATTGTCCGTCATCGGTGAGTTGGGCGATCGCACTTTCTGCATCTCTGGCGAGTTTAGTGTGTTCTGCCTGATTTGTTGCTTGCAAAGATTGTAGAGAGGCGGATACAGTAGTTAATTCTCTTCTGATAGCTTCCCGTTCCCGATTTTGCACAGCTACCCACGAATTCGGATTGTCTGGACTTAATTGATTGGTCAAATCCCTAACTGTAGATTCTAACATTGCAAAGCGGCTGCGGAGTTCGACAATATCTTCGCGGGGGTACAAAAATTGGCTGCGGATAGTTGTCAGCCGCTGGGCTAAATACTGATAACCTCGGATAGCTGGACGCAGTACAGTTAACAGCAGTGCAGCACCGGAACTGAGATAGCCAATAGCACTAATTCCGGTGGCGGCTAGGGTGTAAAGTGCGATCGCGCTAAACAGGTGAAGTGCGATCGCCGCAAAGAGCGATCGGCTAACTAATACAGTAACGTATTGGAGTTGTTCCCGATCGACAGCAATGTTTTTTTTAGTCGATTCTGCGGCTTGCGCTAAAACTTCTTTAGCTTCAAAATGGATATTCCAGGGAACTGTAACTATCAGCAACAGCCATTCAAAAATAGCAATGGCAATTACCCAATCAATAAAACTGCCGGCAGGGACGTGCAGCCATTGGAGAATGGCAAAAACTAGCAGCAAAAATATGCCTGTGACGGCACCAAAACCTGCGAAAGTGTAATACATAGCGATGCCTTGGTGGAATGTTGTTTTGATTTTGGGTAGCTTGTTTCGGTATGGAGGAATAAGCTGTGACAGTTAAGTAATCGTCCTATTAATCCGGGTTCCTTAGTTATGAGTAATAGTGCGGCTCAAAGGTTGCTACAAGCCGGGCTTTGGCCCACAAATACTTGCTCTACCTGAATCGTGGAATGTTATTTTGATTGTGGGTAGCTTATTTAGGTGTGGAGGAATAAGCTGTGACAGTTAAGTAATCGTCCTATTAAACTCAGTTTGTTAGTGAATAGTAATACTCTGAGGCATCAGGATTTCCCGACTCCTGGTTTGTTTCAGGAAAATAAATCGGCTTTAACCCATAAATAAGGCTTAAAGGAAACGGTTTCTTTTTTGGGAGTGCGTAAGTCCTCAATAATTAGTCATTCGGGATTAAGTAGAGCGACACGAAAAAACTTGAAAATGTAACAAAATGTAAACGACTCACAACCTCTGGGATTGCTTCATTCCACTGGCAATGACATACTTATGTTTTTCGCAGTTTGTCTAGTTCGCGATCGGGATGAAGTCACTTTCTCGCCAACTCATACCATTTGAGATTTATTTGAGATGTGGAATGGGCAATAGCTCATTATGTATGGGTTTGCAGCTTGTGTACCGTTCCATTAATCTTTTGAAATCGTATCACTAACGGCGTTACACGGTGCTAGAAAAGCAGGAATCTCAAAACGCTCCCCTCTTCCATTTTTCTTTTCCAGAGCTGCTAAATCACCTGTAGCTGAGATAAACTGATTTGGAAGTAGATCGCGCGTTTTGCAAGTTGCCTCTGTGTAACCGAGACACTGCTACTGCAACCTGTCATCAGCCACAGTAAAATAGGTGCCAAAATTAACTCTACAGTCTCCGATTTCCATTAACAGCGCATCTATAATCTAAAATCAAAAGTCAGCAGCAAGGACAAACCGATGGCGAACTCAACTCTTGGCTTAGAAAATCAACTTTACGATTATCTGTTATCTATTTCTCTGCGAGAACCCGATATTCTCGCTTCACTACGGGAAGAAACTGCTAAGCATCCTATGGCCCAGATGCAGATTGCTCCCGAACAAGGTCAGTTTATGGAGCTCATGGTGCAGCTTATGGGAGCGACAAAAACCTTAGAAATTGGCGTTTTTACTGGTTATAGCTCGCTGTGCGTAGCTTTGGCGCTGCCTTCAAACGGTCAGATTATTGCCTGCGATGTCAGCGAGGAATATACTGCGATCGCACGACGGTATTGGGAAGCTGCGGGCGTTGCTAATAAGATTTCTTTGCAGTTGGGCCCCGCAATAAATACTCTCGACAAACTAATAGCCGAGGGACAAGCTGGAACCTTTGATTTTGCCTTCATCGACGCCGATAAAGAAAATTATGAGGCTTATTTTGAGCGATCGCTCCAACTTGTACGCAATGGCGGTTTAATTGTTATTGACAACGTTCTGTGGTCTGGACGAGTTGCTGACCCTCAAGTACAAGACGAAAGCACCACCGCCATTCGTACTTTTAACGAGAAATTGCGTAACGATCCCAGAGTTACTCTCAGTGTTGTCCCCATTGCTGACGGGCTGACTTTGGCATTGAAACGCCGCTGGGCTACTATGATGGAACCTGAACAGGATAATTAAAGAGTTATTTGCGGTTTGTGGTGGATTTCTCAGGACTTATAGAAAAGCTATGAAGAAACCACATTTCTGAGTCAAGCTTCTCGGATAAAACGAGTAATTTTTTTTCAAAAACCCCGTTTCTGCGTTCAGGACTGTTTTTAGTTGCTGCAAACCGCGAAGGAATAACAATTTAAGAATATTATATCTAAACAACGTAATTAATTAATTAATTTGAGGCATAAATTCGGGTGTCTAATTTACAACTAAAATTACCAATTCACGAAACTTTTCAGTGTACTGTTCAAGGCGAAGGTTACTGGACGGGGACTTTAGTTGATTTTATCAGATTGGCTGGTTGCCCTGTGCGCTGTCCTTGGTGTGACACAGGCTATGCGAATGGGGGCAAAGGTTTGCCGTCTGTACCGCAGTCGATCGCACAATTGCTCGCTCAATTGCAGTCTCCGAGGGTTGTCATTACTGGCGGCGAACCTTTCATTCACCGCGATTTGCCTGAGTTAGTTGAAGCTTTGTTAGAAGCTGACAAGCAGGTGAGTATTGAAACTTCGGGTGCTTGCTGGCAGGATGTTTCCCCACAAGCTTGGATTACTCTTTCTCCGAAGGAACACGTCAATCCTAAATATCCGGTGCAAGAGCTTTTTTGGACTAGAGCCAATGAAATTAAGTTAGTGATTAGCACTGGCGAAGAAGTTGAATTTTATCACAAGCATTTGGAAAATAATGTGAATATTCCGGTTTTTTTGCAACCAGAATGGAACTCCCAAAACTCAGCGATTTCCATTATTTTGGAATTGCTGAAACAAAATCCTAGTTACAGGTTATCTTTGCAAACTCACAAGTTTATTGGGGTGCAATAATTTGATGATTTAGCCCGATATATTCGTCAGGTGGGCGGTGCACAATGGGGAGTGCATCGCCAACAATCTGTGGAAATATATGCTATAATTAAAGTAGCCATTTAGGCTAATTTGAACGTAATTTAACCAACTACGGAAACCCCAAGGAAAAAAGTGATCGCAACCGTAGTAATTACGAATAGGCTGGATGAAGGGAAAGCCGAAGATAATCTGATCCCAATCGAGCAAGTGAGGTCTGTTACTCTAGAAAATGTTTTGGTGGATACGGGCGCGACTACTTTGTGTTTGCCTAAAGATGTCATCGCCAGACTGGGTTTAAAAATCCTCAAACAGGTGGTTGTGGAAACAGCCACGGGCATTAGTGAGGCGAGGATTTTTCGGGATGCTTCGATTTCTTTGTGCGGGCGCGAAGAAACTTTTGAGTGTTTGGAATTGTCCGAGGGGAAAACGCCACTTTGAGGCGTGATTCCGATGGAAGCGCTGGGAATTGAAGTGGATTTGAAGCATCAAAGTTTGAAGGTTTTGCCGGACGGGCCGACGGAAACTTATTTGACAATTCTTTGATATTCTTGAGTTTGGATGCCAGCTATTCGATCGGCAGCGCTAAGATGGTTAAGCACTGTTTTGCACTACTCTCATGTCCCAACGCGCCGAAACCTCAAACAGCCAGCCAAGTGCATCCCGCAACGGGCATAATGTGACGAATTCTCACTCTAACAACCAAAATACGATTCGGGTTCGCGGTGCGAGACAGCACAACCTGAAAAATATCGATCTGGAACTGCCGCGCGATCGACTGATCGTTTTTACTGGTGTCTCCGGTTCTGGTAAATCTTCCCTCGCTTTCGATACAATTTTTGCCGAGGGACAGCGCCGCTACGTGGAGTCTCTCAGCGCTTACGCGCGCCAGTTTTTGGGACAGTTGGACAAACCGGATGTGGACGCGATTGAAGGCTTGAGTCCGGCTATTTCGATCGACCAAAAGTCAACTTCTCACAACCCGCGATCGACAGTTGGTACTGTTACAGAAATTTACGATTATCTCAGATTGCTCTACGGCAGAGCCGGCGAACCGCACTGTCCGATTTGCGATCGCTGCATTGCGCCGCAGACAATTGATGAAATGTGCGATCGAGTCATGGCACTTCCCGACAGCACTCGCTTTCATCTTCTGGCACCAGTTGTGCGCGGAAAAAAAGGCACTCACCGCAAATTATTGTCGAGTTTAGCTGCGGAAGGATTTATTCGTGTCAAAGTTAACGGAGAAATTTTAGAACTTTCGGAAAATATCGAATTAGATAAAAATCTAACGCACAATATCGAGATAGTTGTCGATCGGTTAATAAAAAAACCCGGTTTAGAAGAACGTTTAGTTGACTCTCTGGCAACTTGTTTGCGCCATTCTGAGGGGATTGCGATTATTGAAGAGTTACCGACTGAAGAAAATTCCCAACCACAGGGGCCGCTCGTATTTTCCGAAAACTTTGCTTGTCCCGAACACGGCGCGGTAATGGAGGAACTTTCCCCTCGGTTATTTTCGTTTAATTCGCCTTACGGCGCGTGCCAAAACTGTCACGGTTTGGGGAGTTTGCGGGCTTTTGCGCCGGAGTTGGTAGTTCCCGACGAGAAAGCCCCTCTTTATTGTGCGATCGCGCCGTGGTCAGACAAAGATAATTCCTATTATCTTTCTTTGCTTTGCAGCATTGCTGATAGTTGTGGGTTTGATATCGACACTCCTTGGTATCGATTAAAGCCCGAACACCAGCGGGTGATTTTGTACGGCAATGAGCAAAAGCGCAGCGCAGAAAGTAAAAAGCGCGACGCCAGCACTGATTTTAGGAGAGATTTTAATGGCGTAATTTCCATGTTGCAGCGCCAGTACGACGATACTGGTTCCGATCTGATCAAGCAGAAGTTGGAACAGTATCGGGTCGATCGCTCTTGCGAGGTTTGTCACGGCAAACGCTTGAAACCCGAGGCGCTTTCGGTGCGGTTGGGACAGTACGGAATTGTGGATTTAACCAGTATTTCGATTCGCGAATGCCGCGAACGAGTAAATAATTTGGGATTGAGCGATCGGCAATTCCAAATATCCGATTTAGCCCTGAGAGAAATCAAAGCAAGGCTGCAATTTTTGCTCGATGTCGGGTTAGATTACCTGACTTTAGACCGCGCCGCAATGACACTTTCTGGCGGAGAAGCCCAGCGAATTCGGCTGGCGACTCAAATCGGTTCTGGTTTGACGGGTGTTCTCTACGTTTTGGACGAACCGAGCATCGGACTGCACCAAAGAGACAATTTTCGCCTGCTGCAAACCTTAACAAAATTGCGCGATTTAGGCAATACTTTGATTGTCGTAGAGCACGATGAAGAAACCATGCGAGCGGCCGACCATATTGTCGATATCGGGCCCGGCGCCGGCGTTCACGGCGGTCAAATTATCTCGCAAGGAAGTTTAGCAGACTTGCTGGCGGCCGAGGAATCTTTGACTGGTGCTTATTTGTCTGGAAAGCGAGTAATTGAAACCCCTAATGAAAGGAGAAAAGGCAACGGCAAAGCTCTCTCAATCATAAATGCGACGCGCAACAATTTAAAAAATATTGATGTAGAAATTCCCTTGGGAAAACTTGTCTGCGTGACAGGCGTTTCCGGTTCTGGAAAATCCACTTTAATCAATGAATTGCTGTACCCGTCGCTGCAACACTATATCACCAAAAAAGTGCCTTTGCCACCCGATATGGACGCCCTCAAAACTAAAGGCGAACGCTCTCTAGAGGATGTGGTTGATAAGGTAATTGTAATTGACCAATCTCCCATCGGTCGCACTCCGCGTTCTAATCCCGCTACTTACACGGGAGTCTTTGACGTGATTCGGGATTTGTTTGCCGAAAGCATTGAAGCGAAGGCAAGAGGTTACAAAGCGGGGCAGTTTTCTTTTAACGTGAAAGGGGGAAGGTGCGAAGCTTGCGGCGGCCAAGGGGTGAACGTGATTTCGATGAATTTTCTGCCGGATGTTTACGTGCAGTGTGAGGTTTGCAAAGGTGCGCGCTACAACCGGGAAACGCTGCAAGTTAAGTACAAAGGCAAGTCGATTTCTGATGTTTTGAACATGACCGTAGAGGAATCTTTGGAAATGTTTAAAAATATTCCCAGGGCGGGCGCCAGACTGCAAACTTTGGTTGATGTTGGTTTGGGTTACATTCAGTTGGGACAGCCGGCGCCGACGCTTTCTGGGGGTGAAGCGCAGCGGGTAAAATTGGCAACGGAACTGTCGCGCCGCGCTACAGGGAAGACGCTTTATTTAATCGATGAACCGACGACTGGTTTGTCGTTTTATGATGTTCACCATTTGTTAAATGTGCTGCAAAGATTGGTGGATAAGGGTAATTCAATTTTGGTTATCGAACACAATTTAGATGTGATTCGGTGCTGCGATTGGGCGATCGATTTAGGCCCTGAAGGGGGAGATAAGGGCGGCGAAATTATTGTGGCGGGAACGCCGGAGGATGTGGCGGCAAATCAGAGGTCTTATACTGGGAAGTATTTGCAAGCTGTTTTGCAGCAGCATCCTTTGGGGGAGGCTGTAGCTGTTAGTTAATACTAACAGGAATTATGCAATTGGCATACTAAAATCAAATTGTATGGTGCGTCATGTGAGCTTTTATAACGATTATTGAGAGTTACAATATCTGACGCACCTTACAACTGAAATTCGTACTACTCCAATGGGGCGATCGGTTACAGTTATTGGTGCGTAACATTCGGGTATAATATGTACTAATAGTGTCCGATGTAAATGCTTAGGTAAAATCTAAAAATGGCAAAGGATATCTTCCACAACACGGTCAAAATCGCCCTACAAAAAGATGGCTGGAAGATTACCCACGAGCCCTACCAGTTACGTTATGGTGTGGCTGATGTCTACATCGATCTTGCAGCCGAAGAAGCGATCGCCGCTGAAAAAGAAGGACGTAAAATAGCTGTAGAAGTCAAAAGTTTCGCAGGTGGCTCCACCATTTCTGAATTCCACACCGCCCTCGGTCAATTCCTAAACTATCGCATTGCCATCGAAGTCTCTAGCGAACCAGAACGTATACTTTATCTGGAAGTGCCCACCGATACCTACCAAATGTTTCTCAGATTTGAACCCGCAAAAACTGTCATCGAACGTTATGAAATCCGACTAATTATTTACAATCCAACTCGTGAGGCGATCGACCAATGGATAGACTAAACGAATACCGCAAAATTGTTTGTGACTTTCTCGAAGACTTTTCTAAAAATGACGCAAATGCTCAGTTAATCTTCGATATGGCCCGCGATCGATATCTCGTGATGCACAACGAATGGCGCGACGAATATCGCATCTATGGGTGTGCCATGCAGCTCGATATCATCGAAAATCAACTCTGGATTCAACACAACAGTACCGAAATCTACATCGATCGAGAACTGATTCAACGTGGCGTCTCTCCTCAAGATATCATTCTTGGATTTCGCTCCCCCAGCATCCGAAAACTCCTTGCCGCCAACTCTGGCTAGAGACAAAGGTTGGCAACAGTTAGATGGATATCTCGCTAGATTGGGACAAGATTCCGGTTGGTTGGTCATTTTCGATCGCCGAGAGAATGCACCCGAACTCGAAGAACGGTTGAAAACTGAGATTCATACTACTCCAAGGGGGCGGTCGGTTACATTATTCGAGGGTGAAATCCTGGTATATTATGTACTAATAGTAGATGCGATATTAACTATCTTGAATTGTGGGAGAAAGTGCCATATTTTGGGCTTCTCTTTGCATGAATTCAATGTCCGATCGCGACCAAGTGCGGGGCCCGCTGCACTGATGAGCAATTAACAGCCCCCACAGTCAGGGTAAGAGCATCTCAATTAGGCTTGACACAAGGACTCAGAAGAATCTAATGTAGGGTCAATAAAACAAGAA
>NZ_JAUBSD010000096.1:0-29768 GCF_036704575.1 Microcoleus sp. K5-D4 | reverse complement strand
TAGCCCGGACTACAACGCGAGTTGAGTTGGTATGGCATTCGGCTAAGGAATATGTTGCTAATAGATTATTTGAATCCATTGAAAAACTAGAGTCACTGTTAAAGAAATTGTTAAATGAAGGAGAACTAATTATGAAATGGAACCGAAAAGTAAAAAACAAAGGTAACGCGAGTTAATGCAGTTTAGATGTTTGACAGCTTATACACTTAACATTGTGTAAGTCCTTTTATGTAATATGTTATGCAAAATCCCCGCCAAATAGCCTTTCTCGCACTCCGCGAAGTCCACCGCCGAGGTGCATTCGCAGATGCCACACTCGATCGCGCTTTCAGCAATTCTCAACTCAACGACCTCGATCGGCGTTTAGTGACAGAATTAGTTTACGGTAGCGTCAGGAGAATGCGATCGATCGACTTCATCATCGACAAACTAGCAACAAAGAAATCCTCCCAACAACCGCCCGAACTCCGTACCATCCTACATTTAGGGTTATATCAACTCGAATATCTCAACCAGATTCCCCCCTCCGCCGCTGTCAACACCACCGTTCAACTAGCAAAAGAAAACGGATTTTCAGGACTCAGCAGTTTTGTCAACGGTTTGTTGCGCCAATACATCCGTTTAACAGATAACGGCTTAAATCCATTAACAGTTACTAATTATAAATCAACCGTTGAACGCCTAGGAATTTTGCACAGCTTCCCCGAATGGCTGGTGAAATTGTGGATAGAACAAATAGGCGAAACCGAAACCGAACAACTCTGTGAATGGTTCAACCAATCTCCCACAATAGACCTGAGAATCAATCCTTTAAAAAGCTCGATCGCCCAAATCGAAGCTGCCTTCAAATCCCACAACATCTCAACTAGCAGAATCCCACACTTGCCACAAGCATTAAGACTAAATGGCAGCATCGGCGCAATTCAAAACCTCCCCGGATACAGCGAAGGTTGGTGGACAATCCAAGACAGCAGCGCTCAATTAGTCACCCATTTACTAGGGCCCCAGCCAGGAGAAACTATCATCGACGCCTGCGCCGCACCGGGGGGAAAAACCACCCACAGCGCCGAATTAATGCAGGATGAAGGCACTATTTATGCCTGCGACAAAACCGCCAGCAGACTCAAAAAACTTAAAGAAAATGCAGACAGACTCCAGATGAAATCCATTAAAATTCATACCGGAGACAGCCGCCATTTCCCAGAGTTTGTTAACCTTGCAGACAGAGTTTTACTAGACGCACCTTGTTCTGGCCTGGGAACCCTCCACCGCCGCGCCGACGCCCGCTGGCATCACACGCCCGAAAACATTCAACAACAATCTCAACTGCAATCGGAATTACTAGCAAATGCAGCGACATTTGTCAAGTCCGGCGGCGTATTAGTTTATGCAACTTGCACCATTCATCCCTTGGAAAATGAAACAGTTATTCGATCGTTCTTAGACAGCAATCCTCACTGGCAAATAGAACCGCCAACAATTGATTTACCCGTACAGCCATCACCCGAAGGATGGGTGAAAGTTTGGCCGCACAGACATCACATGGACGGCTTTTTTATGGTGAGGCTAAAGCATTTGAAAAAGCAGTAAAGTCCTTACTCCAAACCGATAGTTTAATATCCCGGTTCTTGATAAGCAGGTTCTTCATAAGCAGGCTCTTGATAAGCAGGTTCTTCATAAGCAGGTTCTTCATAAGCAGGCTCTTGATAAGCCGGCTCTTGCGGTGGGTAATACTTCGGTTCAGGATTAGGATTGTAAGGCACGATCGCACCATCCTCATTCACAATCATCCCCCGAATAATCCTCTTAGGCTCCACCGGTTTCGCCTTAATACTGCCTTTGCGGCCCTCTAACTCCGGCAACTTCGGAAACTTCTCTACCGGCATTCCCTTAACAACTTGACTCATAAAATCGCGCCAATTATAGGCCGCCGTACCGCTAGTTCCCCAGGTGGGATAATTGTCATCATTCCCCAACCAAACGCCAGTCACTACCTGCGGAATGTAACCAATAAACCACAAATCCCGAACGTTTTCCGAAGTACCAGTTTTGCCTGCTACAGCGCGATCGTTTAAAGCAGCAGGCCCCCCCGTACCGTCTTGCACAACGCCCTCCAACATCCAAGTAGTAATCGCAGCACTATCCTTATCCAAAACCCGCTTCGGTTTAAATTTAGCCTGATAAATCACATCTCCCCGCTGATTAATCACCCGCTTAATTCCGTGGGCTTCAATAAAATTCCCTTGGGCGGCTAAAGTACCGTAAGCATTAGTTAACTCCAGCAAATTCACCTCTGAAGAACCCAAAGCCAGGGAATAAATCGGACTCAATTTAGACTTAATCCCCATATCGTTGGCTAATTTTATCGCCGGTTCAAACCCCACATCCATCAACACCTTCACAGCTACGACATTCACCGAGCTCGTCAAAGCATCAGAGATCGATCGCCAACCGCTAAATTTTTTGCCATAATTATTCGGTTGATAGCCGTCGATAATAATTGGTTCGTCTTCGTAACTGTCATAGGGAGAAAAACCAGCCGCCATCGCTGCGGCATAAACCAAGCCTTTAAACGTCGATCCGGGCTGCCGCAAAGCCTGCGTAGCACGGTTAAATTGACTTTCCTTAAAATTTCCGCCACCCACCAGCGCCTTAACTTCGCCAGTCTTAGTGTCCATAGAAACTAAAGCGGCCTGTTCAAAACCCTGACGGCGGCCATCAACTTCGATCGCATCTTTAACCACCTTTTCCGCTATTTTCTGCCACTTCAAATCCACCGTCGTCTCGACAGTCAAACCGCCCGCTTCCAAAGCATCCTGAGAAACATAGCGCGGCAATTCCTTCCGAATGTAACTAGCAAAATAAGGCGCCACTACATTAAATCGCTTCGGCGGACTTGGTTTAACCGCTATAGGTTCCGCCATTGCCTCCTTCGCCTGAACCTCTGTAATGACCTTCGCTTCCTGCATTTCTTGTAGCACAAGATTGCGGCGTTTCTTAGCCATATCCGGATTAACTAAAGGCGAATATTCGCTCGGTGCCGGCGGCAAACCCGCCAAAGTTGCCATCTCTGCCAAAGTTAATTTATCGACTGTTTTGCTAAAGAAAACCAAAGCTGCATCTGCCACTCCGTAGGCATCCGAACCCAAATAAACCAGATTTAAATATCTTTCTAAAACTTGGTCTTTACTCAACTCCCGCTCTATTTTCTGAGCTAAAAGAGCTTCCCGAACTTTCCGCCTAATACTTCTTTCCTGATTAAGAAAAACCACCCGAGCCAATTGTTGCGTAATTGTACTGCCGCCCTGCACTAAATCTCTCGCTACCAAATTAGAAACAATCGATCGCACAATACCTTGATAATCCACCCCGCGATGTTTGTAAAAACGGCGGTCTTCTATGGCAATAAAAGCTTGAACCAACTGTTCAGGAATTTCTTTAAGTTTCAGTTTATCTCTAGTTGCAGGCCCCGACTGCAACAAAATCGTATTATCTGCCGCCTTAATTGTCAGCGTTCCGTCGCGGTTAAACGCTGACAAATCGTTAACATCCGGCAAACCTTTGTCTAAGGTATACAAAATCCATAAACCGTAGATTAAAGCGCCCCCGCCTATACTGGCAACACCTAAACTTATCCAAAATCTAGGCGGGCGGGAGATCCGTTTTTTAGTATTTTCCTGCGGTGCGCTCTTTTCCTGTTGTGCCGTATTTATCTGCAGTTCGGTGTTATGCGATTCGCTATTTTCAGGCAATTCGCTACTATCCGATTTTTGGGGTGATTTAGTTCCCAGCAAACTTGATCCCGGCCGCAACAATTCTTTTCCCTTGGTTTGCAAGCTGGTAACTTGAGGTTCAATTTCCAACCAAGCAATTAAGCGCTTCAACCCTTCCCACTCGCGCTTGACTATTGGATATCTATCGTATTCTGGTTCTAAATATTCTGATTCTAAATATTCTGATTCTAATTCAGACTCTTCTAGAGGTGCAGCCTCTTCTGATACCACATACTCCGATCTTTCCGCCGTTGTCCCTCTATAAAATTCCGCCTCCGACTTCGGCGAGTTGAGCTTATTGCCCTTCGCAGGCTTCGGCGGTTCTCGATCGGAATTACCGCTTATTGCGTTAGTGACTTTGCTCAATGTATCTTTGATATTTGAGAAAAATTCTGCCACGTTCAGACCTTCAAACCTCATCAAGTCCGATTAAAAATTAAAAATTTAAAAAGCTAGCATTCTTAAATTCTTAATTTTTAATTCGACATTTTTTATTGAATAACACGCTGCCTTGAATTAGATTTTTTGAATTAAAAACTTTTTAATTCAAAACTCCAAATTCAAAACTTTTCTTAACGCTGCAGAGCTTGGTATTTTTTTGAGAAGTGAATTATATTTTTTGTATTCAAAATTTTTTAACTCAAACCTCAAAACTCTGCTTAACTCGCATGACCCAGTGCCAAGGCTGCTACCAGCATACCCAAAACCAGGAAAGGCTGAGCACTTGCCTGATATTTAACATCATTTTCCAGGGGATTACGCAAAAAGTACATATCCTGAAAAGTAATTTGGGGAATTATCAGCAGTAGCAGAATGACAGCGTAAAGGTTTTGGTGGATGCTGATCAGGTAGCCTGCAATCCCAGCTTGAAATATGTCGATCATCAACACGCAAATCCAAGCTGCGGTGCTAATGCCAAACATCACTGGCAAAGATTTTAACCCTAATTGCCGATCGCCTTCCACACTTTTGAAATCATTGACGATCGCAATCCCCAGCCCTGCCAAACTATAAAACAGGGTCAAGATCATAATGGTGGGATCTAGTGTACCAAACAAAGCTTGACCAGCCCACCAAGGCAGGGCAATGTAGCTAGCACCCAGGGCATAATTTCCCAACCAGCCATTCTGCTTGAGTTTCAGCGGGGGCGCAGAGTAGATATAAGCTAGAAACGCGCCGCCGAGAGTCAAAACCGTCATTATTGGGAATTCATGACCCGCCCACAAGTCTAGAGCATAAGCCACCCCAATGCCAGCCGCTAATAATACCAAAATTTGCGTTACTACTTGGGGAATCGAGATAATACCGGAGGGAATCGGACGGTAGGGCTCGTTGATGGCGTCGATGTCGCGATCGTAAAAATCGTTCAAAGTTTGAGTGTACCCGGTCAGCAACGGCCCTGACATCAACATACAAGCTGCTGCGATCAAGAAATTCTCTAGGTTCCAAACATAGTTTCCAGAAGACGCCGCCCCGCACACCACGCCCCAAATTAGGGGAATCCAGGTAATCGGTTTCATCAATTGCAAGCGAATCTTCCAGATGGAAGTTTCCCCGCTAGCGGCCCCTTTCATGCCCAACAGTTGCCTAGTTTTGGCACTGCGGTTTTCGGTAGCAGCACTTTCCGGTGCTGCTTCTGGGGAGATTTGGGATGGAGGAGAGTCAGACATAATTTGATGTTAGCGGTACTGCTACTATTGTGTCGTTTTGCATTTCAATAATAATTCAGATAGCTTACCACTGATATTTAAGGCAGATTCTTGAAAACTTACCCTGGTTTGGAGTTGATGCTAGGGAAAAGTACGAGTTTCACAATATATTCAAATATCATTATTTTTCGTAAATGTCAAGAGGATAAATACTTTTTTTATAATTTCGCTGAGCCCGCCTGCTGGGGGAGATTTTTGCCAGCAGGTGCATTTAATGTCAATTACCAGGAGGCGATCAAGTTTTTTGCCATACTACCCTTGAATCATCTCATCTGGCAGAAAATCAATCCATTTTAGATTTTATATTTTAGATTTTAGAAATGCTAACGCTTCTTTGATCCAGTTTAAATTGCCATTTAAGCAAGTGCAGAAGAATTACCACCAGATTACTCTCTCAACTCCGGCGTTCACTTTGCCCCATGTCTTCTATTTCTGCAATCAGATTTTCCCAGTTAATCTTTTAAAACTCGCGAACCCGCAACTTTTCCACAGTGGTTTCCCTCCATCTCAGGTAATATGTATCATACAAGTTTTGTCGGTCAACTTCTAATTTTGTTGGCATAAGCGTTTGGTGCTAACCACTGCAAATTAACAAATATGGCGATAGGAATCAAAAGGCAGTCCCGTCCGTCGCTTGACTTCGACAACTGATTTGTAAGCGCCTTTTCTCTGCCTTTCTCTAACTATTTTTTCCGCAACATATCGATCTAAACCGCTGGCGATTAACTCTTCCGGCGAAAGAATATTTAACCGTTTCCAAGTAAACTGCGATTCTTTTTGATAATTGTAGCTGAAGCAAATCATCGGGGCGATTCGTCTGACGTGACTTTCGGGAACTCCGGCTATTTGTGATAACTCTTCGGCGTAGGTAAAAATGTAGCCTTCGTTTTGCAAAGATTCAATATCGTTGGCGTAGACGATCGGCAAACCCAAGATTCTGACCATATCGTCTTTGGTACACTCGTTAATATCTATTTTGCCGCGCACGTTTGCCAGTTCTTCGGCATTCGTCGCACTCGCCGGAACCAGTAAACCTCTGGGTGCGGTTTTGATCAGATAGCGCTTTTTCAAACTAAAAGCAGTGACAATTTGAGCAATCCACACGATCGTACCCAAATTAGCTGAAGAAGATACCGCTAGTGCTGCTAAAGTAATGCCAACACCCCATCCCATCCAACTACGAATATTTGACTTTTGGCCTGCATAGGCGATCGCCAATCCGCCGAAGTAGGGAATAAAAGAATACCACACCCAGTTTGGAGTTTGACGCAGCCAGTATAAATCTTGAGACACTTTAATTTTATCCTTAAATAGCTGTGATCTCACACTTACTTATTTCACTCCCACTTTTTTAATAGTGGGCTTTCTTCTTCCTTCTTCCTGACATCCGTTACATCCGTTACACAATCCGTTGCCGAACTTCCTTCTTAATTACAATTCTCGCAGCAATTTTTGGCGTTTTTCTTCATATTCTTCGGCGGTAATTGCGCCCATATCGTAAAGTTTTTTCAATTCGCCGATCGCCCCGGTTACATCTTTTGCCGCTCTGAGGACATACCCAGATGGCAACGTGCCGCCATTGTACTGAACCTGAAAAGCTTGTTCCGACATCAGCAGCAGCCCGAGAAAATCGAAAAACGCGATCACGAACGGAATTAATGTCCCAGAAAATAGCAAGTATAATACCCCTGCTAAGTTATTGCCCAAATAAAATTTGTGAATTCCGAAACCTCCTACAAAGAAAGCTAACAGAACTGCTACGGTTTTATCTTTTACCATTTTTACTTTCCCCAGTTTTTTATTTTAACTTCCGCCATCGACTTTGAATGCACGACCTTGAACAATCGAGGTAAGTAATTTTACTAAATTTTACTCATTTGTGTGGTTTTTTGCGAAACTTAGACATCGCAAAATACAGTAGAACTATACCGGCTTGAGCTTGTAGAATGACCAAGTAGCCTCTCAAGAAATAATTTAGTTCGCTGCCTGAATTGAGAGAAAATATTAAAATGCCCAAGGCTGCGTAGGGTGCGAAACGCATCCAACTCGGCGTTCCATCTAAGTTGTGGCTGTTCAAATTGCTCATGGGTTTAAGCCTCATCCTAAATTAAAATTTAGCTATAAATTAGCCGGATTGTCAACTTCCGCTTGGTGCGATCGCCCGGGTGAGTCTCTCAATCATCAGCCGACAAGATATTACTTCCATGTTAAACCCTGTTTTTCCGCTCAAGTAAGGAACCGGGGACCGTCGAGCTGGAGCTGTGGCTGATATTACAGATTAGGGTGAAGCCGCCCCTAATGAAATTCCGGTTATTTTACCGGACTACATATCAGGGGCGCACCGAGCACCCTACTGCTGTTTTTGGCAAGAGTCGATCGCCCGCACGAAAACTGTCAAAAAAACTCGGTTAATTCACAATTATTAACAACCGTCCGAATTAACTTGCGCCGCCGCCCAAAAGAAACAGACTCAGGAGAGTACCGCTGTTCCAAAGACTGTGGAGAAGCATAGGAGCAAGGAGATTGCGAGATCGCGTGTACACAAACCCCAAAACCGCACCCAAAGTCGCCAAAGGCAGAATCTCCGAGACACTCAAGTGAGCCACAGCAAACAAGAAAGCAGAAGCTGCGATCGCCCCCCAAACAGGCAAATAGCGAGTCAGAGAAGGCAGCAGAAAGCCCCGAAACACGATTTCCTCAAAAACCGGAGCCGCGATCGCAGCAGTGCCGAAAAACACCACCAAAGCCACGTTGTCCCTACCTTCGAGAACGATCGGCAAAATAGGATTACTGCCACCTTGTCCCTGCCACAATTGCTGATTAATCAGCGACACCAAAACTACCAAAGGCAAAGCAACAAAATAGCCGCCAAAACCCCACAAAAACCAACTTCCCCGCCAATTAACCCGGAACCAACTTTCCGGCAAAGGCAAAAAAGATTTGACCGAAAAATACAGTACCGAAAGCCCCCCACCCGACAGCAACAAATAAGTAGCAAAGATATAAAAAGCCTTGTCGCGCGGGTTAAAAGTAGCTGGATTGAGTTTTAAAACAGCCAGAGAAACTGGCAGTAACAAATAGGGAATCAAGATTTGGCCGACAAAGAAAAAGCCGACCACAAGTACCTGCCAAACAATCTCGCCGTCCCAAGGCACATCCCAAGTCAAGCTCGCATTTCGCGCCAAAACCGGGCCGGAACCTGCTGTATCTAACTGCTTCCGCTGCAACAACCACTGCACGGTCAAACCAACCAGCAAAACCGTGCCAATACAAAGTGCGATCGCCGGAACGCCAACTATAATTGCCAACTTTTCTACAGCTTGCTCTGCCGTTACTTGCTCTGCTGCTTGCAGCGCCGCCAGCTCTTTAGAACGTTCTTGCAACTTGTAAAGTTGAGCGAGAGCGCGATAGCGAAACCAGCCATCCAAAGACTTTTGAATGCGCGGCTCGGCATCCGGCAGCAGTTGAGCCGGATTGCTCCAAATTCCCGTTAAAACTTGAGCAGTTACCACCGAAGAATCGTCATCACTTTTAGTTTTGTAGCGCTCAACTAAATTTTTCCAAGTTTGGAGAGCTGCCTCAGTTTTGCCACTGCTTGCCTGCAAAATTCCCAATCGCAAGTCAAGTTCGTTTAGCAGCGCTGACTGTTGCTTGATAGACTCTGACGCCGCCTTATTTTGAGCTAAATTCAGAGTATTATCAGCAGACTTGGAGGCGATGGCAGACTGAATTACTTTAACTTGTGATTGAGTTGTTTCGAGAGTTTTGCGAGTCGAGTCTCGCGCTTCTTGATATTGCGTCAAAGCCGTATTTAAAGGATCTGCACCGACAATATTGTTGCGCGCCGAACTTAAATTAGCACTCTGATTATTTTCTCCTTGCCACTCCGAGGCGTGCAGCAGCAAATTTGTCTGGTAGAGCTCCAGCCGGCTTTGAATTTGCGGCTGATTCCAACTAGCAAGTAAAGATAAACCGACCATGGCGATCGCGATCGCCGTTAAAATACCTAAAATAACCCGCTTCAGTGTCATTCCTCGTTTTCCGTCCCGCGCGAATCCGTGGCTAAGTCTTTTCCGTCTCTAATCATAGGCGTTTGCAGCCGAGAGTATCCCGACAACTGGTAAAATTTCACTGGCTCATCTTTTTGACTCGCCTCGCACCCGAAGACTGGGTAAGGCGTGCACCGCGCACCCGAAGCGCGGTAACAGGCTAAATCTAAAATCTAAAATCTAAAATCTAAAATCGAATGACTCGCATTATCTTAGTCCGTCACGGCAAAAGCACCTACAATCAAGAACGCCGCATCCAAGGCCGCCTCGATAAATCAATTTTGACAGAAGCAGGCCGCAGCGCCGCCCTGCAAGTAGGCGACACACTCAGCAGTATCGCCTTTGATGCCGCCTATACCAGTCCTCTACAACGAGCCAAAGAAACAGCGGAAATCATCCTGTCGCGCTTGACAAATCCGCCACAACTCCAACCAACTGATAATTTGATGGAAATCGATTTGCCTCTGTGGGAAGGAATGCTGCGCCAAGATGCGATCGACAAATTCCCCGAAGCATATCAGCAGTGGCAAAGACAGCCAGACAAATTTTCCATGAAACTGCCATCTGTGGATGGCGAAATCGAACACTTCCCCGTATTGGCAATTTTTGCTAACGCCCGTCATTTTTGGCAAGAACTTTTATCGCGCCACCGGGACGGCACAATTCTAGTAGTAGGTCATAACGGAATCAACCGCGCTCTCATCGCTACAGCGTCGGAAATTAACCCGAATTACTACCAATCTATTCAGCAGTCAAATTGCGGCATTAGCGTCCTTAATTTTGGATATTCCCCTGTTACCACCGACGAGCCAGGAGAGCCAAAAAAGAAAGTTCCGGTTCAATTAGAATCCCTGAATTTAACTTCCCATACCGGGGAAATTTTTCCCAAACCGAGGGACGGACACCAAGGCCCGCGCTTGTTGCTGGTGCGTCACGGCGAAACAGACTGGAATAAAGCAGGTAAATTTCAGGGACAAATTGACGTGCCTCTCAACGATAACGGCCGCGAACAATCCCGGCGGGCGGCAGAATTTCTCAAGGATGTAAAATTAGATTTTGCTATTAGCAGTTCGATGCTACGCCCGAAAGAAACTGCGGAAATTATTCTCAAATATCACGGCGGTTTGCAACTAGAACTCCGCGACGAGTTGAGAGAAATTAGCCACGGACTTTGGGAAGGAAAGTTTGAATCAGAAATCGAACAATCCTATCCGGGTTTGCTAGCAGAATGGAAAACATCTCCTGAAACAGTGCAAATGCCCGAAGGAGAGAATTTGCAGCAAGTTTGGCAGAGAGCGATCGCATCTTGGCGAGAAATCGTACAATCTGTTTCTGGTACTGGGATTGTCGTTGCTCACGATGCCATTAACAAAGCGATTCTCTGCCATCTATTCGGTTTGGAACCCGAACATTTCTGGAAATTCAAACAAGGAAACGGAGCCGTTAGCGTGATTGATTATCCCCACGGCCCCGATGGTTTGCCGGTATTGCAGGCAATGAATGTCACAACTCATTTGAGCGGCGGCGTTTTTGACAAAACAGCAGCCGGAGCACTGTAATCGGTAAATTGCTGAGCGCGAACCCGTAGATGTATTACCGGTCTGCTGTTTGACGATTAGGCCTTCGCTCCCCCCTAGCCCCCCTTCTTAAGGGGGGAAAAGAAGCCTTCTCAAAGTCCCCCTTTTTAAGGGGGATTTAGGGGGATCGAGACTCGTGTCAAAGCGAAATTTATCAAAGCTTTTAGGCCTAAGTTAACACCACTGCCCACCGCTACGAGTACCCACCTGAAAAAGGTTTTAATTTTTATAGCAACTGCCAAGATGGTTAGGAAGTTCTTAATTACTAAAACCCTTGCTTTTATTCCTTCTTCCTTGTTCCTTCTTCCTTCTTCCTTCGTGTCCTTCGCGTCTTCGCGGTTCCATCTTCCATCCATCCGTTACATCCGTTACAGAATCCGTTGCCGAACTTCTTTCTTCCATATATTTAAATCTTAAGTTATGAGCCGCGAACTGCTACAAAATGTACGAGTGCTAGATCCAGTTTCAGGGAGCGATCGCATCGCTGATATTCTGATTGCTGAAGGTGATATCAAAGCAGTTGAGGAAAAAATTGCTGAGTTTCCCGCTGACACGGAAGTGCGGGATTGCCGGGGACTGATTTTGGGGCCGGGGTTAACTGATATCTACAGTCACAGCGGAGAACCGGGTTTTGAGGATCGGGAAACCCTGGAATCTTTGATGCAGGCTGCGGCGGCTGGCGGTTTTACGCGAGTGGCGATTTTGCCGGATACCTCGCCGCCTGTTGACAATTTGGCCGGTTTAGCTTTGTTGCAGCAACATATCCGCAATTTGTCTCCCGGGCTGCCCCGCTTGTATTATTGGGGAGCGCTGACAGCGGGCGTGAAAGGGCAGCAGATGGCCGAGTTGGGCGAGCTGGCCTCCTGTCAAGTGGTGGGTTTTGCAGACGGTTTACCGCTGTCTAATCCGGCTCTGGTGAGGCGTTTGCTTGAGTATATCCAGCCTTTGGGCAAGTCTGTGGCTTTGTGGCCGTGCGATCGAACTTTGGCAGGAAAGGGCGCGGCGCGGGAGGGTGCGGTGTCGGTGCGGTTGGGTTTACCAGGAATTCCGGCGAGTGCGGAAACTTCGGCTTTGGCGGTAATTCTGGAGTTGGTGGCATCTGCGGGCACTCCGGTACACATTATGCGCGTTTCTACAGCGCGCAGCGTGGAATTGATTCGGGATGCGAAGGCGCGGGGTTTGCCCGTGACTGCGAGTGTGACTTGGATGCACTTGCTGTTGAATGTCGGGGCAATTTCAGGCAACTCTCAAGATTCCGGCGGAAAAAATGCTCTGACTGCTTCCTTGCCCTACGATCCGAATTTACGCCTAGAACCGCCGTTGGGCAATCTCAGCGATCAATTAGCGTTGATTCAAGCTGTGAAAGATGGGGTAATTGATGCGATCGCGATCGACCACAACCCGCATACTTATGAGGAGAAAACTGTGGCTTTTGCTGATAGTCCGCCCGGGGCGATCGGCTTGGAATTAGCTTTGCCTTTACTGTGGCACGGACTGGTAGAAACTGGCGATTTTTCGGCTTTGGAACTGTGGCGAGTTTTGAGTACCCGGCCGGCGGTTTGTCTCGGACAAACCCCCGCCACGGTTGCACCGGGAGCCTCTGCCGAGCTGATTTTGTTCGACCCGCAAATGAGTTGGACTGTTGATGGGTCAAGTCTGAAGTCGCGATCGGCAAATACGCCTTGGTTAGGACAGCAATTAGCGGGAAAAGTTGTGCAAAGCTGGATTTATTGACCCTTGCGATTGAAATTCATCTGTTGTAGAACAGGCATCTTGCCTGTTTCTCAAAGTAGAACAGGCATCTTGCCTGTTTCTGGGAATGCTGGATCAGGTGACTCAGAAAAGAAGATAAATACATGATTGCTGCTTTTGATTCGTGGAAGTCCCCACCGCAAAACCTGACATTGGATCTGGGCGAAATTCATGTTTGGCGTGTCTCTCTGGCTCAAACAGAATCTTGCTTGCAGAGTTTACAACAGACTCTCTCTACAGACGAGCGGACAAAAGCCGAGGGTTTTCACTTTCCCAAAGGTCGATCGCAATTTATTGTGAGTCGTGGCGCACTCAGAGCGATTCTGAGTCGCTATCTTAACATAAATTCTCACATTTTGCGCTTTGACTACAATCCCTACGGCAAACCCTCTCTCATCGCCGCCCAAGGGGGAAATACCCTCCGTTTCAATTTGTCTCACTCAGGGAACATGGCTCTAATTGCGATTACCAAAAATCGAGATATTGGTGTCGATATTGAAAGCATAAATCCCAACTTTCCTTGCCTGGAAATTGCGGAAAAGTTTTTTTCACCATTAGAAAATTCTGTCTTGCTTTCGCTTCCAGAACATCTTCAATCCCGCGCGTTTTTCACCTGCTGGACTCGCAAAGAAGCCTACATTAAAGCAGTTGGTAAAGGACTTTCTATACCCCTGAATCAGTTTGATGTCAGCCTCGCACCAGGAGAACCTCCCGCGCTGTTAAATGTTGAAGACAACCCCGAAGAAGCATCGAGATGGTCTTTAATGGAATTAATTCCGAGTTCTGATATGGTGGCGGCTGTTGCGGTTGCAGGAGATTGCTCGAAACTTCATTGTTGGCAGTGGACGGGGGAGTTTTGATTTATACTGAGATGTTGCACCATTATCAATAAGCTTTTTATCAACAGGCTTTTCGGCCTGTTCCACAAGAAAATTCACTCTTTGTGGAACAGGCCGAAAAGCCTGTTCTTGAGAATGGTGCAAGATGTGAGTTTATACCGATCGCCCAGGGTAAAAGACAACGGCAACTGTCGCTGGAATAGCTCTACTGGTGGCACATCCAAGCTATTGTATTGCACACCCTCCATAGACAAATAAGGAGATAACATTTTTTTGTCCTTATTTGTCTATCCGACTGCAATTTGTCACTGTACAACTGATTTAATAATTTAACCAAATCGATAGCCGAACCCGCGTACCGTAATGATATATTCCGGTTGGGCCGGATCTATTTCCAACTTTTCGCGCAGCCAGCGGATGTGAACGTCAACTGTTTTGCTGTCTCCGATAAAATCTTGACCCCAAATTTTTTCCAACAACTGATCGCGAGACCAAACTCGCCGGGGATTACTCATAAATAGTTCTAGTAAGCGAAACTGTTTAGGAGAAAATTTCACTTCCAGACCACGAACCAACACGCGGCACTCTTCAGGATACAGAGTTATGCTCTTATATTGCAGCGTCCTCGGTTCCGGTAACCTACTGAGGCGCTGGCGCCGCATCAGCGCCCGACAGCGAGCGATAAACTCCCGCATTCCAAAAGGCTTGGTCAGATAATCATCCGATCCGGCTTCTAGGTAAAAAGCGCAATTGTTGGCACTTCCTCTAGCACCGATAATCAAAATAGGGACGGGATTTCCTTGATGCCGTAACATTCGACACAGATCCAAACCGTTAATTGAATCCATAATTAACAGGTTAAAGGCAAATTCACCGTGGTATGACGAAGAAGCCTGTACAGAAGGCAGAGCGTTGCGCCCGTCGCTAGTAACCACCACCTCATAGCCCTGTTCTTTAAGGGCTAAAGCTAGCATTTCCCGCAACAGATCTTCACCTTCCAATAACAAGATACGGCCGGCTTGTCCAACAGCCAACCTTGAAGGACTTTCGCTTAATTCAGCAGAAGACATAAATATCAGTGGGAGTGATGTTTGTATGTGGCTAGCGCGAGGTACCTTCTTCAGTAGCTGAGGCACTCTCGCGCTGCGATCGCTTGTACGATCGCCATTTATTGGTTCAATCGCTTAGAATCCTTCGCCAGTCCATCCCACAGACACGCGCTCGACCTTTGCTACTTGCTCATGCAAGGAATACAGCCGTAGAGCAGTTGCCGGAACCGCGCTGTCTGCCTGCGTCCAGGCCACAGAAGTCTGGTCATTTTTCGGGGTCGGTGTTAATTTCATAAAACATTGCCCGCTGTTAATTGACCACGTAACACCCAATCTAGAGGGATATGCTTGTTATACTACTCTTAAAAGGTTATTAAAAGGTAAAGTTTTGGCCATCAACTGGTTAAATTATTAACGTTAAGTAATATAACGGTAAAGTTGCGAGCGCACTTTAGAGCTTTTTTTAAGAATACAATAATAAGTTGGTCGAAATTCCTTTTTCTTCCCGTGCCGGCTACGATCGACGATAGCAAGTAAAAATTCTGTAGACTACCTATCATGTTGCTGCATTTGAGTACCTGGCCCGAGGTAGAAGCTTATCTCGAAAGCTCGCGAGGCATAATTATCCCGATCGGCTCCACCGAACAGCACGGGCCCACCGGCTTGATCGGGACTGACGCCATTGCTGCCAAGGCGATCGCCCGCGGTGTCGGCGAAGCTGCCAATGCCTTAATCGGCCCGACAATTAATGTAGGGATGGCCTTGCACCACACCAGCTTTCCCGGCACAATCAGCCTCCGACCACAGACCCTGATACTGGTAATCAGGGATTACATCACATCTTTGGCAAAAGCGGGATTTGAGAAATATTTTTTCATCAACGGTCACGGCGGCAACATTGCCACCATGAAAGCAGCATTTTCCGAGACTTACGCGCATTTGTCTGACTTAAATTTACCGAATGCTGATCGAATCCAGTGTCAAATCGGCAACTGGTTCATGTGCGGTTCCGTATACAAACTAGCAAAAGAATTATACGGAAACCAAGAAGGTTCCCACGCCACCCCCAGCGAAATCGCCTTAACCCAGTACCTTTATCCAGAAGCAATTAAGCAAGCTCCGCTTTCGGAAGAAGTCGCTTCCGGGCACAAAATTTTCGGTGGTGCTGACTTCCGCCGCCGATTTCCCGACGGGAGAATGGGTTCAAATCCGGGCTTAGCAACCCCCGAACAAGGTCAGCAGTTTTACGAATTAGCAGTCAAAGAATTGACTAACAATTATTTGGAGTTTGTAAGTTCCGATTAACGTTTTTAATTCTAGTTACCCGGAAACTCCTGGTAACGAGTAAAAATCTCAAACTCTTCTATATTTTACGCTTATGAGTGAGTCAGCGACATGATATTTCATATAAATTCCGGCTACACCGGAATGAGATCAAACCCTTGCTTCATTCGTCGGGCATAAAGTTGAATCTCGATGCCAACCACTAATTCGCGCAATTTTCATTTTTTTGACTCACAGTCAACAGTCAACAATCACGGATGCTGGAACCGGAATCGATATCATCTATCTAAGAAAGGGTATATCTCCCGATTAACCACCGGGAGAATATCAAAACTATTCCACAATCCAAGGAGTTAAACAAGGTGTCCAAGCACTCAATTCTTCTTCCTTGAACCAAAGGCTAATTTCCGCACGGGCAGTCTCGACAGCATCAGAACCGTGAATCAGATTACGGCCGACATTGACAGCAAAATCGCCCCGAATTGTCGCTGGTTCTGCATTCAGAGGATTCGTGGCGCCAATGATTTTTCTCGCCGACGCCACAACGCCGTCGCCTTCCCAAACCATCGCCACTACAGGGCCTGAAGTGATAAAGTTTACCAATCCAGCAAAAAATGGTTTTTCTTTGTGAACATCATAATGTTGTTCCGCTAGTTCTCGACTCGCCGTCATTAGCTTCATACCAACTAGCTTAAAGCCCTTGGCTTCAAAACGACCGATAATTTCGCCGACGAGTCCGCGCTGTACGCCGTCGGGCTTAATCGCTAAAAAAGTCCGTTCCAAGATTAACTCCTATAATTGTGTTAACTGACCCAAAAGATAGAGTAACTCACAACGCACCTAAAGGCAATTCTGAGAATGGGAAATTGTCATTTGGAGGCTTATAGCCGCCCGAAGAAGCAATAAGGAATAAGAATAGGGAAGAGAAAAGAGGGAAGAAGCAATAAAAGCAAAGGTTAAAGAAACCTGGTTTGTCAGAAAAATTTTTGTTGAGCAGCTATGAATCTCCGAAGAAACCTGGTTTCGAGACTTCTATGCGTCTAGGACTGATTTGCAGGGATCACCGCGATTTGGTAAAAGGCATTTTTTAGCAGTGCGAACAGGATGCTCACTTGCCCATATAAGTTAATCATCCTTTAAATTATCGGTAAATAATCAAACTCTTGTGGGGTGGCTTTGAGCAACGCCTGAAATATGCAATCTAAATTTAGAAGATTTTATCTCTAGGCAACAAGATGCTCAAACTTCTGGCACAATATGATACCAGTCACTGTTTTCTGTGACTGCCAACACTCTTACCTATGATCTCAAATACAAATATATATGATAATAAACACAATTCTTTAGGCTCGAAAATATAGATAATTAACGGAGATATGAAGACGATCTTGACAGCAACCATTCAGGCAAAAAAAGTATGAAAGGCATTGTAGCATTCATTGAACCCAAAAAGCAAGAGTTTGCAAAATTGCCCTTGTTTGACTTTCTAGCCAACAAAAACATTCACGCGAATCAACGACTAATTTTTGCACCTGTACTCGCTCCTTTTGCTGTGGGATTGAGCGATTTAAATAAATATGTGCTGCGAGAATCTTCTAGTAATAACAAAGTTCAGGAACTCATTAATAAATATACTTATAAAAAGAACTATTATTGGCACGACTATCTAGAATACCTAGAGGAACTGGGCTTAAACCAATTAATGAGTTACGGCGATTTCAGACTGCTTTGGGGTGAAGAAACTAAAAAAACTCGAGCGCTTTGTTCAGTGATCGAACGCTACGCTTGGAAAGCTTCTCCTATTCAGAAACTGGTGTTAGTGGAAGTCCTCGAAGGAACTGCCCAAGTTTTTTTTGAGGCGGCGCTAGCAGTGGTAATGGAATTACAGCAAATTAACCAAAAAGAATCTGTTGATTTTGGAGGATCTTATGGGGGTTTAGAAAATTATCACCTTTTAAACACGCCAGAGATGTTGCAAATTTTAGCAGAAATCAAACTTACAGATGCGGAATACCAAGCAGCTTTAGAATTAGCACAAAATTTATTTGAACTGTTTACAGAAGCGATGAACGAGCTGTTCCAACACAGCCAAACAAATTCTTGCAAGACTGTGCTGCAAATATCTTCAATTTCTGCCTTCGCTCATTGCGCGATCGACTGTCTCGATATTTGTTAGTTTAAACAATCACTAAATTATCTCGGTGTACCGCCGTTTCTACGCCTGCATAGCCTAAAATCTCAGCAATTTTCTCTGATTTGCAGCCTTGGATTTGTCTCAATTCTAAACTGCTATAATTCACAAGTCCTCTAGCAATTTGCTGGCCGGCTGCGTCGCACAACTGCACGGAATCATCAGCTTGAAATTCTCCTTCTACTTGAGCAATACCCGCAGCTAAAAGCGATTTTCCGCCGTGGGAAATTGCCTTTACAGCACCCGCATCTAAATATAGTTTTCCTGCTGGAATTAAAACGTTAGCTATCCAGTGTTTGCGAGCGTTTACAGGGCGCGGTTGAGGCTCGAATTGAGTACCGATCGACTCTCCGTTGAGTATTTTCTCGATATTACCAGGAAAGCAGCCGTCAGTGATGACAGTCCGCACTCCCGATGCAGTTGCTATTCTCGCGGCTTCAATTTTTGTCACCATTCCGCCGGTTCCCCAACCGCTGCGGGAATCTCCTGTTTGCACCTGAAATTCTGTGAGCTGTGCCATACTTTGGACTAGGGCGATCGGCTGCGCGTCTGGATTGCTGCGCGGATCGGCGGAGTACAGCCGATCGACATCTGTCAGCACAAACAACCAATCTGCTTCTACCAAACTCGCTACTAGCGCCGAAAGCGTATCGTTATCGCCAAATTTGAGCTCGTCTACCGCCACAGTATCGTTTTCATTGACGATCGGAATCACGCCCAACCTGAGCAGTTGCTGAAAAGTATTGTAAGCATTAACATAACCGTTACGCTGCACTAAATCGCCCCTGGTGAGCAATACTTGAGCGATCGGCTGTTGCAGAGTAGTAAACAAGTCATCGTACACCCGCATCAGCCGCCCTTGGCCCACAGCCGCCACAGCCTGTTTCAGAGCAATGTTTCGCGGGCGTTCCGTCAAACCCAAGCGCGCGCAGCCCACCCCAACTGCACCCGAAGAAACCAAAACTACTCGATAGCCTTGCTGCCGCAAATCAGCTAAAATTTCGACTAATGCAGCAATAGTTGAAAGAGCTAAGTTTCCCGTAGTCGATCGAGTCAGAGTCGAAGTTCCAATTTTAACAACAATAGTTTTAGTCTGTTGTCTGTTGACTGTTGACTGTTGACTGTTGACTGTTGACTGTTGACTGTTGACTGTTGCCATTAGTTACCAATTCCTAATTACCAATTCCCAATGCCCTATGCCCAATTCCCGATGCCCAATTTTAATCTTTAATTTTCAGAGATGCCCCCAAAGCTTGAGAAACCCAAACTTCAAAAGAGCGCACCGGATACTTGCGAAGCGCATACCCAGCATCAACCATTGGTTCCACTAAAATAGTGAACATACCCAAACGATTGCCTGCTAAAACATCAGTAAAAAGTCGATCGCCCACCATCGCCACCTGTTCCACCGGCAAATTCATGGCAGTCACTGCTGTTCGCAACTTGCGGCGCGACGGCTTAGCCGCACCCGTGATGTAAGGTAGATTCAAAGAATCAGCAATTCGACCGATCCGATTTTGACTTAAATTATTGCTCGCCAACCATAGCGATACCACGGGTTTAATTTCTTGCACCCACAAGCTGAGTTCAGGAGAAGCATTCATTGCCGTAATGGGAACAAGAGTTTCGTCCACATCCAACACTAATCCTTTAATCTGATATTTCTGCAGAATCTCAGCCGTTAACTTCATGACTGAATCGCCTAAAACTAAGTCAGGCTGTAGTAGTTTACCCCAAGTCATAATGAGTTTAGATTTTAGATTTTAGATTTTAGATTGAGAAATAAGAAATTGGGAGTTAAAGATTCAAAAAGTAAAAAATCAAAAGTGAATAATTATGGCTTTTGCTTTGTGACTTTTGACTTTTTACTTTTTTATTAGTCATTGCCCATCTATGGATTCGATCGCAACTGCTGGTCAACTTTAGCAATCGCAGCATCGTGTTCCGCCTGCGTGCGGCTAAAAATGTGAGTGCCGTCGTATCGAGCCATAAAATACAGATATTCTGTCTTTTCCGGAGTCAGAGTCGCTTCCAGACTTGCGATTCCCGGAGATGCGATCGGAGTTGGGGGTAGTCCTGGATTTATATAAGTATTGTAAGGAGAAGGCGTTTCTACTTGCTTAAAAGTCAGAGGCTTTTCCTTAGTTTGCCTGATGCCTAGAGCGTATTCAACTGTCGGGTCAGAGCCCAACGTCATACCCTTATTCAGACGGTTGTTGAATACTCCAGAAATGCGGTTCCGCTCGGAAGCAACCACAGCCTCTTTTTCTACAATACTAGCCAGCGTCACCCACTCTTTCAAATCCAGCTTAGTATTCTTTTGATTCTTTTGATAGATCGGCAAAGCCAACTGCTCGAAACGACCGAGCATTTGCTTAATGACAGCTTCCGGGGTAATTGCATCGCCGTCTAGCTGATAAGTATCCGGGTACAAAAACCCTTCCAAGTGAGGCAATCCGCTCGGTAGCCAAGGGTACTGAGCGTAGGGAACTTGACTCGCCACCGCCATAAAATCCTTAGCCGGAAAAAAACCTTGCGCTTCAAAATAAGCGCTCATTTGTTGCAGCGACCACCCTTCTGGAATAGTGAAACTCTGCTGTGCGACTTCGCCCTTCCAAATTTTGTCAGCAACTGCACTCAGAGGCTGAGTAGGCGAAAGTTGGTAAGTTCCTGCTTTAAAACCTCCCTCGCGGTTTTGAAGAGTCAGCCAGCGGGCCCACATATTCCATGCCGAGCTCGATCGAATTAACCCCGCTGCCTCTAAATCGCGGCCGATTTTTTGACTGGGAGTACCCTCCGGGATTTGGATAGAAACAGCAGCATCCTCTGCCGGATTCCCCGATGAGGATGTGATTTTAGGCGGCGCCGAAGCCCAGCTCCACCAAGCCCAGCCTTGCCAAGCGCAAACTCCCCAGATGGCCGGCAGCAACGCCAGATAAAACAACCATTTAGAGACTTGCGGAGTACCTTTTCGGCTCTCGCGCGTGCTGCCTTTTGTCATTTGTTCTTTATTCATAGTCCGTTGTCCTGGATAAGCGGCGGTTAACTAGCGACTAATGACTGATGACCTGCGATTGATGACCGAAAAGTTACGAATACAAGCCCTTAAAAAGACCCAATTCACGCGGCCCAATTCAAAAGCCCGATCGCGAAGGCAGAAGTGGCCATCTCGAAAAAGTTCGATCGGGCGAGCAGTTTACTGTTTTATAAAATAGTAAAAAATTCTGCTTTTTGCCATCAGGGCTTGTGCCTGCAATTAATATCTAATCAAGCTCGTCAAAGAACTGGTCTTCCAGCATAGGTAACATCGGTTCCAGCCTTTGGAACTCTTCTTCCGAAAGCAATTCTGGCTTGCCGTCGTCATCCATTCTAGCCAATATAAAGAACGGGTCGAGAGGCGTATAAATGGCATATTCCTGTTCTTCGTGGTAGAAGCTGGTCAGCCACATCAGTTCCTCGAATTCGGACTCCTCATCTGGATCGACATCAGATGCCATATCCTCTTCGGGAAATTCCGGCAATTCACCAACAACAGTCAGCGTCACCGCCGTGCGCCGGAGCGTCAAGTTCTGCTCTTGCAGGACAACTTTAGCTGTATCAAAAATTTTGTCAATTTCGGTCTCGTCTTCTACAGGAATTGCGGCTTCGTCGTTATCGTCTCCCTGCCAAGTAAAAATTTCTACGGGTGAGTCAATCGGAAGCAGCAAAGCGTATTCTTGACCTTCTAGGTTCATAGAATATTCTATGTTGCAAGTCAGCGATCGCCCAACTTCATCCGTCAGGGTGACGGACTCTTCGTTGGAATTGCCATTCTCTTTTTTGCGGTATGGGGATGAGGACATCGCGTGTATCTTATTTTCCGTCAATAATTCAGTAACGTTTGCTTGACAATGGGGAATTTTCGTGGCGATATTCTGGCTAAGTGGGCGATCGCCAGTCCACCAGCTTAAACCGCGAGACTCGCGGCCTTTTCCACAGGCGAGGAGTGCAGCGTTTAAATCTCAGTCGAGTCAGCAAGCGACACTGAGGACAAATCACGATTTTGTGCTTCTTCAGTACCGAGGTACAGCAGAATTTTCTCCAGTTTGTCAAGGGTTACAGGTGTGCGTAGCAAACTTGCACAACCAGGATATCACGCCTTTGTTACCAGCTATCAAGGATTGGGAAGGGCGGAGATATTTTGCCTCCGCTCGTCTAGCCACTGCTGCAAAATCAGGGCTGCTGCTTTGCGATCGATCGCACCCTTATTTTGCGACACCGAAATCCCTTGTGTTTTCATCAATTCCTCTGCCTCAACCGAAGTCAGGCGCTCGTCCACGTATTCTAGGGGGAGTTCTAACGCTGCGGCGATGCGATTGGCATATTTCTGCACCTGTCGGGCTTGAGCGCCCAATTCTCCGCTCAGGGAGTAGGGCAAGCCTGCAACCAAAATTTGCACTCTCCGCTCTCGCACGAGCTCTCGGAGATAAGCTACGTCTCGCTCGAAGGACGATCGTACCAGTGTTGTAATGCCCGTAGCTATTAAACCGGTGCCGTCACACCCGGCGATGCCGACTCGTTTGAGGCCGATATCTAATCCCAGTGCTGAAATCCATAATTTATCGTTGGACATTATCAATCAAGCAATTTTAGATTTTAGATTTTAGATTTTAGATTTACTGTTTTTTGGCGTAAATAATCTTATTTAACGAACCGCGAAGACGCGAAGGACGCGAAGGAATAAGAGAAGAAAGTAAGAAGAAGATAGGTAATCTTAGGTTGAGCTCAATTAAAAGCAGAAGGGATATTTTGGGATTATGGCCGAAAAAAAGAATTTTTTGGATGATTAATTCTATTTTTTTCTGTCTTCTACCTTTTACCTTCTGCTTTCACTTATTAAGAATTGAATTCTCCTGGCCAGCCGCCGTCTAGAGGCAACTCTGGCAGATTTAAAGGCAAAATGCTGCTGCCATCAGTTGCTGCTGATTCGGAATTTTGGCCGCCCAAGGGGTTAACTTGATTCGTTTGGCTGTTTCCTGAGTCAGCCAACAGAGGTTTAATCTCACAGGACGGGTGCCCTGCTGTCGCTTCCCCAGCCATCGGGCCGAGCCAGGACATCCGGCCCGGTACGGGTTTGCGAGTTGGCTGGAAGCTTTGCAACATTTCTGATAGCTGGAGTCCTTCGAGAGAGACTAACTTGGACTCGCGCAATTTGTGCCACACCGATCGAGACATCAGCAAACTGTGTTCCACGCGCACTGCTCCAAATTGCTCTAAATAAGCTTCCCGTTCCGGCTGATAGTCAGCGGAAGCCAGTTGCAGGCTTTGAACTGGGAAATCTTGAACAAGGCGCGCCATCTGGGACAGGAGTTCTGGATAAAGCCAAGTGTAAGCCGGGTGTACAGTCAACTGGGCGACGTGCGGTTGCTGGCCATTGCGGGATAGCTGCACCTGAAAATAGCCGATCGCGGCTTTGCGCTGCGGTTCAAACACGTAGCCGCTGACTACCTCGGTTTTGCCCAGCCACTGTCTGACACCTTCGACTAAAGCGCCGAAAAAACTGGTTTTGAAATCTTGAATGTGCCGATCAAATACTTGGCGCACCAGGGGCGGCATAGACGCGGTATCCAGTTGGTAGAGCAACTGAGCGTCTGCGTTGCTGACCGGCAGCAGATTGGGCAAATCTGGCGTCGAGGAAGCCATTTCTTGCAGGCGTTCTGGGGCGATCGTCCAGTAAGTCATCTGGGCCAAAGGCTGAAACCCGTTTTGCCGATACAAAGCCAAGGAAGTTTTGTCCCCGATATTCACTTCCAACAGCCACGTCCGCGCCTCCCAGACTGCCTCAAAGCAGTACCGCAGCAGCATGGAACCAATTCCTTTGCTGCGGGCTTCCGGGTCTACTCCTATGCGATCGATCCGCCAAGTGCTGCGGGTGCGGTTGAAAGGAGAAATCTGAATTATGCCCTTAACGCTCCCCTCTTCTTCGGCAACGTGGGCACGGAACAGGGACTGACAAGGGTTGGGAAACAAGCTAAAAATCTTTAGCAGTCCGTACCAGCGGCGAATCTGCTGCAACTTTCTACCTAATACCACGTCGCAGCTTCCGCCCTTGCTGTTTTCTGGCTCTTCGGCTGTTTCCGCGCACAGTTGTTCCATCACCTCGATGTCGCGATACTGAAACGGGCGAATCACAACCTGGTTTTGGTTTTGGGAGGGAAATGAAGTCATAGCATACAAGTGGAGAATGGAAATTTAAAAATAAAAATTCAGAAAGGGGAAGAGTTAGATAAGTTTTGAGTTTTGAATGGGTAAATTTTGAGTTCAAAACTTATAACTTTTGATTCTTCTCCCTTTCTTGCTGGATCGAAAATTAAAAATTGCAAATCATCTTTTTGAATTTTTAATTTTCTGTTTTCAACTCAAGATTTTTGTGGCAGAGGTCGAATTACAACGACCGGTGTTCGCTCGTCAGCATTCCCGGCGGGGTTGCTGCGCAAGGCTTCCTCTAAAAATGTTACCGATAAATCGGAGGTCGCTGCTAATATCTTAACTGCTTTCAAGTCATTAGCGTCTACGATCGCCGCCGCAAGTCCGGTTTCTCGTTGAATTTCTTCTACAACTTGCTGGGGATTGTCGGGGCCGAGGACAATAAATTGGTCGAAGGGAGGCAAAGTCCCGGTAACGTCATCGATCAGCCTGGCTTGTTCCCCTGCTAGTTGGTAAAAGACTCCCGGCTTGCCAAATATTTTCGCCACAGAGCCGATCGCAAATGCTGCTACTACGCGCCAAGGGCCTACTACATCAACCAACGTCTGCATTCCGCAAGCCGTGGCCAAACTCGACATCGGCAAGAAAAACAAGCACACTCGCTTTGCCGCCCATCCGGGTTTGACTTCGCTGGGATGGCGATAGCGTCCCTGCATCAAAGCTAGGGGAGTTTCTGCGAGGGCGACAATATCACCTTTCTGGGCGCGCGGGAGCACGTACCGCTTGACAATTTCGACGGGATTGTCCAATTCTGCCAGTATGTGAGTGCGAATCGGCAAGACTTCTGCAACTCCGACATTCCTGGCGATGGGTACGGTGTCCGAGTTTGGAAATTGCAGCGGGACTACTACGTTACGGACTTTGGGGATGCGGCCACTTGGGCCGTAGGTGACGAAATGTACTTGCACCCAAGCCGACTGCAATTTGGTTAAATCTTGCCCTTGAATGTCTACAGAAACTTTAATTTTTGTGGTTTTTTGGGCTTTAACAATATAGCCGAACCAGTAATCGTCTGCTCTGGCTACTGCGTCTTTGTGGCAAGGCATCACCTTTGTCTGGGAAGTAACGCCATCCAAACTTCCGTCTGACAGCAGTTTCACCTGCGCCCGCACTTCCGGCAACATAATCTCAAACCGCTGTGTCAGGTTGCGGAACTCCATTTCCCCGACTAAAAGATAGCGGTTGGGTTCCGAGATGGCTAAGTGCCATTCTCCGGCTGTTAGTTCTAGTTTATTTGCACTTCCAGTCCGGCGATAGTTCAACTCTAGGCCCAATCCGCCCAATGCTAGCAGCGAACCGGCTGCTGCGATTCCTGTTGCTAAAGTCTCAATCACTCTAATTACCGCCAATAATATTTTGTGTTTACTGTAGTCGATATCGGGTACTTTGAGCGCTGATCCGGTAGTAATTGGATTGTGCTGAGTTTGTTGGGGGATCTCGAACTTATGCCCAATTACACGTAAGTGCGATCGCCTCTGGTGGTTACAGCGGTTAAGTTGCTGTTCCAAGAGCTCTCCTCGTGAGTTAGATCACTCCAAAATCTGACCTTGCTTAATCAGGGCATGAAAAAAATTAGTTGAAAATCCCGACTCTTTGTGGATACTGATTTCTCTGACTTACCTATTTAGCCTTTCCTATCCTAAACCAGCAACGTCTACAAAACAAATCACTTAATTCAATAGTAGGAATTTTCTAAAAAAACATATTGTATATTTTTTTAGAGGCTAATTTATAAACAGGCACTCCACATTTTTTAGAAAATTTATTAATCATTTAATCTGTAAAAAAAATCTGTATACATGAGTTATTTTTGGCTCGCTAAGCTAAGACTGTTCCAGATGTCCGATCGCCAGCCTCCAGCTTCTTCAAGGTCGAATGAACAGCGAGCCGCTAGCGCCGTAGTGGTCAGTACCTTTAATAATCTACTTCTTAAGTAACAGTCCAAATCTAGTTCTTAGGCAGTAGATTTTCTGAGAAGTATATAGTTAGCCTAGTAAATGTAACAGTAATACCCAAGGATATCTATGACTGATAATAACCAGCCTTTTAAGCAGCCTGAAGCCAATCCTGACTTCCAGGAAAAGAATGTTGACAATAGCGAAAACCAGCAGCTTCAGGTTCAGACTAACGAAAATGCAGAATCAAAGGAAGATCAATCATCAGGCTCAGGCATTGGTGCGAGGATAGCTGGAGCAGCAGTCGGGGGTATACTAGGTGCTCGCTCTGGAGGCATTATTGGTGCTGTAGCAGGCTCAGTTGCTGGCGCTATGATTGGTAAAGGTACTGCTGATACTGTTAACCGTGCTGTAGATAATTTAGGGGATGCAGCACACAGCGTAGCAGACGGTATTACACACACTGTAGAAGAGCTAGGGACAGTAGTAAAGGAAACTGCTGAGGAAGTTAAACCATCTATCAAAGCTACAGCAGAAGCAGTCAAAGAGACTGTTGAGGAAACTAAGCCTTCGATTAAAGGTATAGCCGAATCTGTCAATGAGACAGTTAGGGAAGCCAAGCCTTCTGTAGTAGATGCAGTCAAGAGTGCATCCGAGGAAGTCAAACCTACGATTAGAGAAGTAAAAGATTCAGTCAAGCAGACAGTCGAAGGTGTCAAGCCTTCTATACAAAGTGCAGCGGACTCTATTAAGAGTACGGCTGATGAAGTTAAGCCTTCTGCCAAAGCTGTAGCTCAAGAAATTGAGGGGGCAACTAAGGAGTTTAGATCGACTGTAAAAGATACAGCGAAGGCTGTGGAGCCATCTATAAAAAGTGCAGCCGCATCGCTTCAGTCATCTGGCAAGAGTGCAGCCGAATCAATTAAGTCATCTGCTCAAAGCGCAGCCGAATCTGCTAAAGGTGCAGCGCAGGATGTTAAGTCATCTGCCCAAAATGCAGCCGAATCTGCTAAAGATGCAGCGCAGGATGTTAAGCAGGATGTTAAGTCATCTGCCCAAAATGCAGCCGAATCTGCTAAAGGTGCAGCGCATGATGTTAAGTCATCTGCCCAAAAGGCAACCCCATCTCCTCAAGGTGCAGCGCATGATTTTAAATCATCTGCCCAAAATGCAGCCGAATTTGCTAAACCTCCAGTGCCTGATTTTAGGTCATCTGCCCAAAATGCAACCCCATCTCCTCAAGGTGCAGCGCATGATTTTAAATCATCTGCCCAAAATGCAGCCGAATCTGCTAAACGTGCAGCGCATGATTTTAAATCATCTGCCCAATATCTAGCCGAATCCACCGAGGAAAATATGGATACGGATATTCACATCTCCGGCACTCCTAAACTCAAGGATCAAGTGGTCATTCATGACAAGAGAATCATTAAGGACTAGGTAAAGTAAGGACTTAACTCCAGCTTGTTAAAGCTAGCCCTAAGAGAGTTTAACAGAGAGTGGATCTGAGAAAAAAGTCCACTCTTTTCTGTTTAGGAGGAATGCGATCGCCTAGGGTTTAACGGAGAGTCTATTTATTTAGGAGCTCTCCCCCTGAAGAAGGAGAGATTCCGTTCATAGTTCATAACAAATTGTAGCCATTTGTCGTAACTGCTCACCGCAACAAAGCTGCGGTGAGCAGTTACACTTTAACTAAGAGCGCGCCACTTAATATTTCCTTAGCTAATTATGAATTTTTCCACCGACTTACTGAGAGTGAAACTTTGTTTGGCGCTAAAATTGTTTAGGCTTTGATTGTTGTGCCTCTTGGGAGCGAAGATACGGAAATATTTGTGTGGGAGGCGAACAATTGCTCGACTACGGGCAGAAGTGGTTAAAACTGCTAAAGTTTTTTGTAGAAAAAGCTGCTTGATAAATCGAGAAATAGTTAGGGTCAAGCTGATGTGGCCAGTTCAACCCCTAACTATTTAATATCCAAATTGCAAAGTCACAGAAGCTTCTACCTGCTGTTCCCCTCCCACCACAGGCGTTGTAGCGTCAGCAGCAGCCATGCGAGCACCAGCCACTTGCCGATACATTGGAGGCGGCGCGATCGCACCATTGACTTGAATGCCCAGAATCTCTCCCCGCTTGAGGTTGAGGGCGCTCAAGACTGCATCCGCTTGCGATTGAGCGTCTTGAGTTGCTTTGCGGAGTGCTTGTTTTCGAGCAGATTCGATCGCACTATCGGCAGCGGCAAAACTCACGCCGTCGATGCGTGTGGCCCCGGCATTCACCGCATCGTCAAGCAAAGTGCCGGCAGATGCAGTATTAATCCGAAAACTGACGGTATTCGTGGCCGTATAGCCTGTCAAGCGCTGCTGGTTGTTGTCGAAGTTATAAATGGGATTGAGGGTGATGCCGGCAGTTTCGAGTTTTTCGACTTGGCGCGATCGCAGCAACTCTACCACAGCCGACGATCGCCTCGCCGCTTCCTGCTGCACCTGGGCCGCCGTTTTGCCCTGCACCTCAACCCCCAGGCGCACTTGTGTTTGAGTTGTAGGAATCGTTTCCACACCCCGGCCAGTAACACTCAGCGTTCTGATCCGCTGTTCTTGAGCCGCCGCCGGATCTAATCTCACAAAACTCACGAGAGTTAAGGTTAAACACAACGCTGTTACCAGACTGCGGAAATTAATGCGATCGCGACGTTGCAAATTTGAATTCATAAAGTTGATTCTCCTGACATACAACAGATGCTATACTTTACCTTCCCACTGAAATTGCTAAATATCCGGGTTGTTACATTTTTAGCAACTAAAAAAATAGTCAGTAATTCTGAAGAAATTGTGAGTTATTATACTGTCTGCAGGACGCTCCACTAAAAAATTGGTGTTCTGGGCAAAATCTGAGGTTTGGTAATGACAAATAACGATAAATAAGAAACCCACCGGGTTTATGAAACTGTCGGCGCAACTCCTAGTTTGTTTTAATTTGACTGGTTAATAAATATTGACATTAGTTAAGTTTTGTCGCATCTCATAGGTAGTGCAATTAAAATATTCTGATTATAAATGTTGTCAATTGAATCTGTGAAAGCTGGCTCTGTTATTGACTCAAAAAGAGTAGAAACTGTTGGGCCTTTAAATAGGGTATAGCAATCCTAAATGATTCACAAAATTTTACAAATAACTTATAATGGTTAGGTAGTCTAATAATTAGAGATGGGATATTAGTGAAACAAAATGATAGGTCTGAGCAGCAATCTTTAAAAGAGCTATAGCCTTTCTCAGAAAGATGAGGTATCATGTTACTGACACTCACTCGTGAGGGTCAAACAGAGAAGAGCAGCTCAAATGAACTATAATTACATGGTTCAGTAAAGCCACGCGAAAGCCATACCACACATAATAGCATTTTTTTGA
>NZ_JAUBSD010000095.1:0-30074 GCF_036704575.1 Microcoleus sp. K5-D4 | reverse complement strand
AGCTTTTATCAACAAGGTATGCGGGCCGCAACCCTTATACAGTCTATCTCGTAGACCTCTTTGTCACCCCCCCAGCCTGCGCCTTGGCTATGGATGCTAAGGCTAGTTGCAACTCGCCATATAAATAGAGAACTTGAGCCTTGAAAATGTAATAATAGCAGATTGCGTTTGGGTTTCTGCTAACTTCCTCTTGATTTAGATAATCGGATTCCTGAATTTCATCGCCACCAAAATAAACCTTATCTTGCGTTTCTCCGAGCAGGTTTTGTAAGATTATTTTCTGTCCCAAGGTGCAATCAACAGACCATTGGTTTTTGGTTTTTTGGCAGAAAGGGAGAATGTCAGATGCCTCTTGAGGAAGTAAAGAGAGATTTTTACCTTGGTAAATTCCATTTAATAAAGTATGAGTCATGCTAAAGCCAGCATATTGAAGCATCCCCGACTGTAACCCAGCTTCTATTGATTCTGCGTTAATATTTTCAGTTTGCTTGATGTGCTTAACCCATAACAAAGAAAAATTCGCAAGTACGTTAGCTGTTTGGCTTATCGAGTATAAATCATCGAACTTTTTACTTAAGTGATATCCTAGCAACGTGAGTTCGTAACTTAACTGATAGTTACCTAACATTGTCTGCAATGCACCAAATATACTGTAGCTAATTGCAGATTTGGATGTATGACCGTATTCAACGCTCAGATTGGCAGATTTACTCATTACAACGCCGGCAATTTGGGGAGCGCCTAAGTAGCTTGGGGGTAACATTTTTATCAGTAGCTCTAAGGCAATCTGCTGGATCGGGTCTTCCATTGCTGGATTGTCAATCAGGGAAGCAACTTCTCGGTTTCCTAAGATTTCGCTAAACTTAGCTAATTCCGCTTCAACAGCTTTGTCAAAGTCGCGCTCTGGAAAGTCGATCCCCAATTGCCCTAAAGCTGTTCTACCAACCTCGATCGCCTCCAAGTATTTGCCCTGCATGGTATATAATTCGATTAGCAAATAATAGAATTCCGAGCGTTCTAGCGCTGACTTCACTCTATTAATATCTAATTTAATCAGCAATTCTGACTCTTGAAAGTTGCTAGTGAGATATTCAACTTGGGCTAGGTTTTTATATAAATCGATAGCCATTTTATAATTATTTTTCCCTTTCCAGATATTTCCTGGGAAAATATCATCAGCCGATCTAAAATATTCTCTAGCCGCCGTATATGCAGTAGATTCTTTGGCTTTTTTACCTGCCTTTAGATTCAATTGAGTCAACTGCACTTTTTCTGCCTTGCTATTGAGCAAGTTTTTTCCTTTATTCAGATGATCGACTATAGCAAAAATATTACCTTCCAATTTATCTGATAGCGTGTTTGCAAGTAACAGCCTGCCAATTTTAAGATGAACGCTTTGCTTGCGATCTTCATCGATCGAGGCATAGGCGACTTGCTGAACGCGATCGTGTTGAAACTTATAATTCAGGATAATCAAAGAGGAATCGATGGAATTATTTGATGTTGTTTCTAGCGATGAAGTCGGTTGAATCAGCCCGGACTGGATAGCAGGTAGTAAATCTACAAATATATCTGTCAGCGATTTTTCCCAGACTATAGAGAGCGTTTTCAGATCGAACCTATTCCCGATACAAGCAGCCAGAAGCAACGCTTGCTGAGACGCATCCGGTAGTTTTTTTAATTTGTCTATCAGCAAATCCACCACATTTTCTGTGATACCTAAAGCATCGATTTGCGTGATATCCCAGATCCAATAACGCTGTTGCCAATCGAACTTTAATAAATTTTGTTGATATATAGTGTTGAGAAATTCATTGACGAAGAAAGGATTACCTGATGTTTTGCGATAAATTAACTCAGCTAGCGGCTCGACCCATTCTAGATTGCTGTGGAGAGTATCGGCAATCAATTGAGCGATGTGAGGAGCCGCTAAGGGGGCTAATATTATCCTATTGAGAATTACTCGCTCTTTTTCTAAACGATTGAGGGTTAAGATTGAAGGGTGGGTGGGGCTAACTTCATTGTCTCGATAAGCACCAATCAGGAGCAAGTATTTCATCTGCTCGTCAGTCAACATTAATTCGATAGACTTTAAACTAGCTGCGTCTGCCCACTGTAAGTCATCCAAAAAAATTACCAGTGGATGTGAGCTTTGGCAAAACACGCGAACAAATTTTTGAAACACCAAGTTAAACCGATTTTGCGCCTCCATCGGCTCCAGTTGTTGAATCGGAGGTTGAGGCCCAACTATTAGTTCTACTTCAGGAATCACGTCAACGATGGCTTGACCGTTAGAGCCAAATGCTGCCAGTAGTTTTTCACGCCATTCTAATAGCTGTGCTTCATCTTCCGCTAAAATTTGCTGTATGAGAGAGCGAAAAGCAGCAGCAATTGCCGAATAGGGAATATTGCGCTGTAACTGCTCGAACTTACCAGAAATAAAATAGCCTCGCCGAGCTGTAATGGGCTTGTAGAGTTCCTGTACCAGCACAGACTTACCGATGCCAGAATAGCCGGAAACGAGAACCATCTCAACGCACTTTCGTGTCGGTTCTTCTGAGCTATTTTCTGAGGCAATCCGCGCAAAGTTTGATAATAATGTCTCAATTTCTCGATCTCTACCGTAAAGTTTCTGCGGTATACTTAACCTGTCAGAAAAATCTTGTTGTGCTAGCGGAAAATCTGCAATTTCTCCGCAGATTTGAAACTGTCTGAGGCATTCTTCCAGATCTGCAGCGATGCCAAAGGCACTCTGGTAGCGTTCCTCCGCTGTTTTGGCTAACAATTTCACAATCAGGTTAGAAACAACTTTGGGTATATTGGGATCGAGTTCGTGAGGCGGTAGAGGCTGTTTGGCAATGTGGCAGTGTACTAATTCCAAAGCATCGCTTGTATCAAAAGGTAAATAACCAGTTAGTATTCGATAAAATGTCGCGCCCAGAGAGTAAAAGTCTGTAGTGTAGTCGAGGGCGCGATTCATCCTGCCTGTTTGTTCCGGTGAGATATAAGCCAGTGTGCCTTCGAGAATATTTGGGTTTTTAATTATCGGATTTTCCCGTGTAAATAGTGTAGAAATGCCAAAATCAATAATTTTCAGGATATCTGTTTCAAAATTCCAAACAATATTGGCAGGATTGATATCTTTGTGGATAACATTAACAGCATGGATTTCACCTAAAGTCTTGGTTATTTTAATACCAATAGAAAGAAATTCAGGCAAGCTAAGTTTTCTATCTCTGAGGATAATGTCTAAAGATTCACCTCCAAAGTCTTCTAAAACTATTGCTAGTGTATTCTGATATTTTTGCAAATCATAAGCTCTAATCACTCCATCTATATTCAGGGAACGAGTAATTTCATACTCTTGCTTATATCTGGTTAGCTCCGCAGGGGTAGGGTAATCTTCCTTGAGAACCTTGAGAATAACAGGTTGATTGTCAGAGCGGCGGTTTGCTCGATAAACTAGCGAATTCGAGCTTTCAAAAATTTGGGCGGTAATTTGGTAATTAGAAAAATTTTTCATACTTAAGATTTTACTTAACAAAAAATACAAACAAAAATTATGGTTTTTTAGCGCTAATCAGATGATAATAAGTATGAGTTGGTATTGACTGAAATTCAATAAACCCTACTGACGATAAGATTTCTTCTATTTCCTTTAACGTATACTGCTTACCTTTCTCATACATCAGTAATATGGCTGACAAACAGGCGACTGTGAGCGGCCCATCTTTGGTGTCATTTAAAGGCATTTCATGCAACAATACTTTGCCGCCAGATTGGAGTATACCGAATGCTCCTCGAGCTAACAAATAGCAATGTTCTAAATCCCAATCATGAAAAACATTGCCAAATAGAATACCGTCAGGTTCTCCAGGCCACGCATCTTCAAACATATCTCGCGCAACGGTAGTAATCTGTTTTTCTAAGCCATATTTGGCAATGTTTTTTTGGCCAATCTCGCATACAGGCTCAAGATCCATAACCGTGCATTGAATCTGCGGATTAAATGCTGCGATCGCGATCGCTAGCGCTCCGGAACCGCCTCCCACATCAAGAAGATGCGATATTTGACCGAAAACAGGTTGTTTGGCTAAGTTTGCTGCGGTTGGCAGTATCATCATGTCTATCCGCTCGATAAAACTCTGCACCACCTCAATTTTGTGCTGATTCATCGCCACTGCCATCGGCATTGGTGGTTGAGCGCCACCGATTAATTTCAGGCGAAGCAGATCCAGATACCATTCATTGGGAGGGCAAAACCCCGTATAGTAAAATGGGCTATCTGAAATCATGTAGGTTTTTGCCACCTTTGTCAGGCAAAACCGTCCATCTTTCTGTCTTTCTAGTAATCCAAATGCGGCAATAACTGCCATGAAAGCTTCAGAGATTATAGGCGTAATTTTGAGGTGTTTGGCAGCATCTTCAATTGTTTGTGGTGCTTCATCTATCAGCTTGAATAGATTGATTTCTTGCGCTAATGTTATTACTGGCCCGATGATTCTAGAGCAACTTAGATCGAACAGTAAACGCTCATCAACTTCTGGAACGGGAAATGGTTCGTTAAACATATTAATTTCGTCTCACAGGTTTCCCTACACTAAACCATAGAAACGAGCGGGGTTGTGCCACAAAATCTTTTCTACAGTTCCTGACGGTAGATGGTCCTGAAGATTGACCACTTGCTCCACAATATCCGATTCGTATTCTCCATGAGGATAATCGGAACCAAATAGGATGTTATCTGAGCCTATATACTCAAGCACTTGAGATAAGTGTGGTTCAGAAGGCTCAATAGAAACAAAACACTGACGGCGGAAATACTCCGAGGGCTTGATCTTAACATTATCTGCCACTTCCCAGCGCGAACTTTCGTATTCTCGATCGAGCCGCCACAACCAGTTGGGTAACCACCCGCCTCCTGACTCCAAAAAGCCAACTTTGAGTTGAGGATGGCGTTCGAGAACGCCACCTTCAATCAAGGTTAGCAGAGCCATCATTTGTTCCATCGGATGGGAACAGGCACGTAAGGCAAAGCGAGTATTAAAGCGATCGGCCCCAGCAGTAGGCAGACGGCTAGGAGTTCCCTCGTGAATGCCTACGGCGATTTCCAACTCCTCACACTTCGTCCAAAATGGCTCGTAGGCGCGATCGCTCAAAATTCTTCCTTTCACTGGGTTAGGACGCAAAAAGACTGCTTTCCAGCCAAAATCAGCTATTGGCTGTAATTCCGATACCCTTTCTTCAATTTCATGTCGAGCTAAAGTTGCGAAACTCTGATCGGTCTAACTGACCTATTCCTCTCAAAAACAGCCCTCGGTTTCAAAGCAATTCTCAACAACAGCCACAGCGATCGCCATTCTCCGGGAGTTTCCTGCCGCTGCCACTGGCCCGGCCGACAGTACAGCATTTCGATCAAACAGCGGTGCTGGCTAATGTTCAGGCGATCGAACGCAATTCGCACAGTGGGAAATTCCACAACACTGGACTTTTTTGCATCCCCAAAACTAGACGCCAACTGATATTGATCGCTCACCAACTCAATCTTAGCCACAGGAATAAAACAATTCTCTTCCATAATTTTCAGAGTCGCCGAATCGCAATCAATCAAACCTTTGACCAAACGACGCTCAGTGCCCAACTCAACAACAGACGGCGCTAGCGATCTCCTTGCCTTGACTGCCGCATTGCGAGGGAGCGCTTTTATTTCACCCTGGGATAAACTTGTCTCAAAGGCATATTTTGGCAAAATCTCTGCTGCTGTCAAACTTTCTTTACTGCCTTTATTCTTCACCGCAAAACTTGGCCACTGCGTCATAGCAACTTCAGCGCCACTTTCCGAAATTACAGTGGTTACACCCCAAAAACTTTTACCGCCAATATTTAATTGTACAACCCTACGTAAATTGAACCATTCGTAAATGTCCGGCTTAGGAATATCCACCAAAATCAGCAATGCAATCCCGATCATCAGCAGGTTGTACGCGCTCCAAATCCATCCCAAACTCATTCCTTTTGACAAATGTGCACTTTCTGATATTGACTGTACAGTGTCCAAATTTTTAACTAAATTAATGTTTAAATTGTGCCACAAACTGAAGGCTGTAGCTGCGAACAAGACAATCAAAGGCCATCCCAAATTCCAGTTAAAATGAAAGCGATCGCTCGCCATTCCTTTTGGCGTTACCTGAAACCCTTTCCCAAACGGATTCAGCATGGAACTCACCACCGTCACCGCTAAAGGAATACACTGGACGAACGAATAAATATCCGAAAGCAAAGCCGATCCCGATCTGCGGTTCAGCCAAGAAAACACAGTAAGTTGCACCAAATAGTAAGGCAGGAAAAAGTACAGCAATTCCCGCGCACTTGCCCGCAAAGGAATTATGTCGAAAAACGAATAACCTAAAGGTATCAACAGATATAAAACCTTAGTTAAACTGGTAAACCAGTGCAGCAATCCTTCCAAATGAGACAGCCTTTGTACGAATGTGAGACCGCGAATTGTTAAAGGATTGGAATCAATAAAAAATGCCTGAAGCGTGCCTCGCGCCCAGCGTAGCCTTTGATTGAGATGAGCCTCTATATTTTCAGCAGCCAAACCAGCACTCAATTTTTCATCTAAATAAACTAAGCGATATCCGGTTGCTGACAGCCGAATTCCGGTAAAATAATCTTCGCAGATTGAATCTGTGACCAAGCCTCCCGCTGTTTCTAAAGCACTTCGCCTCACTACAAAAGATGTACCGCAACAAACCACGCTGTCGGCGCTGTCTTTGATAATTTCAATTTGTCGGTAAAAGATTTCTTCTTCCGGCGCGAGCACATTTTCTAAACCTAAATTACGGGAGATGGGGTCGTGGTTGTAAAAGCTTTGTGGTGTTTGAACGAGGGCGATTTCGGGATTTTGAAAAAATCCAACTGTGCGAGTTAAAAAATTTTTAGTGGGAATAAAATCGGCATCGAAAACTACAATTAGTTCTCCATTAGTAATGGCTGTGGCATGGTTAATATTTCCAGCTTTGGCGTGAGTATTATCGGGTCTGGTTATATACTCGCATCCCAGTTCTTTTGCCAGCAACTTGATTTCATCCCGCTTGGTATCGTCAAGCAAATATACTTTTTTGTTGGGATAATCTAAAGCTTGACAGCCGATTACAGTGCGCCGTAAAATAAAAGCCGGTTCGTTGTAAGTTGGGATAAAAATATCTATGGGCGGGGTGAAGTTTCCAGCTTCAACTGCAACTGCCATGCGATCGGCTTCTCGACGCCGGTCTTTCATTCTCAGCATTAAATACAGTTGAATACTGGTGTTGAAAACCAGTAGCATTTCTAGGAAAAACAGCCCCAAACTAAAGATACCGTTGAGGGGATCGGTTAAATTTAGAGTAGCGAGCGATCGCCATAAAACGTAGCGAATGGTTAAAGCCAGAACAATTGCAACTACCACAGCGCGCGACCATTTCTGCGGTTGAGGCGAAATTTTAATGGCAGCTAAAGCAACCGAGACAAGTGCCACAGTGGGCACTAACAAATACATCTTGCTCGTAGCAGGCACTTGCAGCCATACAGGCGGGTTTTGCTGCCAAGTGTTGATTGTGGCAAAAATATCGCTAACAGTACCTTCACCTGAAAACCAGGCCCCGGCGATCGCACCTGCGAAAGCAACCGTCCCCAACACGACTAGCGTTGCCGTCGGCATCCGCGAAATCCGCCAAAAGCGGCGTTTCAAGTCTTGAAAATCAAATCTTGAAGTTGTCATAAAATAATTTTAAAGTCCCGCTCGTGCATGCAAAAGTAAGGGTTTCTTGCTGTCCACTTTTTAATTCAGTTGAAAATTCCGACACACCTCAATTACTCTATTTACATTTTTTAACATTTCGACCCTTGTATGATAATTCATCTTGCTTGCGGTTGCCAAACTGCTTAGCGAGTCCAAACCTGGCAAAATATAGCAGAAGGAAGAAGGAATAAGGCTTTAGTTACCGAGGAGAGAAGTCCTATCAATTTCGGTAACACTGGAATGATGGGGAGTGGGAAGTGGGGAGTGGGGAGTGGGGGAATGTGGAATTGTGCGACCTTGACTTTATCATTCCCACCCAACCGGAAAAGATATCAGAAGCAATCTTCAGCAATGTCAGCAACAGGCTTTCCGGCTTGTTCCATAATAAAAAATAATTCTTGTGGGCCGTTTCTGCGACGCCGCCCATAAAAAGCTGATTGAAAATGCTCCCACATCTGGGTCCTAACCGTCGGGCGCGCTTGCTATAGTTCAAAAAAAATTATCTTGTCTACAAATCAAATAGGATTGCTATATCAAACTATAGCAATCCCTAGGATTTAACAATTAGACGAATTTGACATCTAACTAAAGGTAGATTAATTTTATATTAATTAAAAAAAATTACCGCGATCGCAGCACAAAAACCCAGCCATCAAAAAACTAATCAGCAATTTCTAATTGCGAGATTGCATAGCGGGCGACAGCCAAACTAACTCTGGCTTGTTCTATTTCCGACAATTGGGCCCAAGGTCTTTTAGTCGCCATGACCAATTCCCCGCCTTCGGAATCAACATCTCGCATCGCATAAGCCAAAGGACGCGCCAACACCTGTAAATCTTCCTCAGCCCACTGAGGCAAAATATCTAAGACGCACTCTACCATTTGGTCAGCTAAAGATTGACACTTAACAGTTGCGTTTTGCACGCTTTGAGCGATGCTGGCCAGAAAATCTTGAGGAACGCGAGCAAATTTCTCGCGCAAAGACTTTTGCAGAGCAGTCGTCAGCCAAACTTGTTCTAATTGCGAGAATAAAACTTGGGACTTCAGGGCAATATCGCTGTCGCTGAATGAATCAGATAGCGCAAATTCCTGCTCTAGGGCAGCCAAATAAGATTCGGATTCAAGCTGTGCAGGATTCCAGGGATAAGCAACATCAGTCTGAACTATTGTGGCGAGAAGTTCCATCTGGGCCTGAGTTTGTGAGTCGCGAAAATATTCAGAATCAGGAGATTGGGTAGCCATGATGTAATACCTCAAGGGGGAAAAGGAAAATATAGAAGGGGGACTGTGCCAAGAGCTAGTTGGGAGCTATCAGTGGTAAGTAACTCTTTTAAATTCAGACTGGAGACTCAACAGAACTTTGCTGTGCCACTCGCCCATTGCCTTCATTAGCTACACGCGCACCTTAATTCGTTCCGCAATCAGTCTCACTGTACCCCGAAGTTTTAGGAACCTCAATAGTGAACTCAAAAATCTGACCTTGAGAACTGCCAAATTTGAGCTGAGTCCCGCTGCGTAGCAACAATTCTTGGTGGTGAACTCTCTGCCATCCCTCAGATCCCAAAACTAGAGTCCCGTAGCGAGAAAAATCGCGCAGGAAGTAGCTAGGTTCTTCCTGGGTATCTCCGATCGTGTTTCGGCAGAAAATCTCGGCGTGTTTTTGAGAAACCCACTGTTCTCGAATCACTACGTCGTTTTCTTCCCAGCGTCCGACTCGAACTATACCAGCGCGAATCGGCCAAACCTGATTGGTCGAGTCGGTGGATTTGGCATTTGGTCGATCGCGCCCCCGCAAATAAGCACAAGACGGCAACCGTCCCAGCCAAGTAGAAGAATTTAAAGGCAATTCAGTTTTGAGGTCATCTACCGGCTCAGTTAGCTGACCGTCAAACTCAGGGTGCATATACAGCACAGGCAGCGTCCAAGCCGGTTGATTGAACTTGTAAAGCGTCAGTAACTGCTGTCTGGCGACGGCGACGGCCCGATCGATCGACATCCGTCCGGCCAAAGCTTGAGCAAAAGTTTGGATAAAACTCAGGGCCTCGCGATCGGCGATCGAATCCCGCATCCCCAACACCGCCGGCACCCCGTGATGGATCAGTACCTCAGCCAAACTGCTGCGGGCGATCGCCTGTTGTTGACCGTTAGTTGAGTGCAACCTCTCCACCGCCGGCTGAGCTCCCCAGCAGGCATTAAACACCGCCAGAGTCACGCGACACCGAACTAATACCTGAGCTAGTTCAGTACCATTAATCGCCGTTTCCGGCCCCAAAAACAGCAAACCGCCGTCGGGGCCCGGTATCCCGTGGCCGGCGTAGAACAGAATGTTGTAAGCTTGCGTTTCCAGCCGAGAAATGAGTTCCGCCGGAGTAGGTTCGATCAGAGTATCGACGCGAGTCGGAACGCTGATGTCAAAATATTTGCCGCTGTCGTCGGTTTGAAAAGCACTTTCCAGAACGCCCGCTAAGGCGAGTGCTTCTTCTCCCAACTGCAAATGACCGTTATTGCTGTTGGAAAATTGGGAATTAGCACCGCCGCCTGGTTCTGCTTGTCCCAAAACTAGCAAAATGTTGAGCGACTCCGCAGGCTGCAGGGGTGGCAAAGGTTCAACATTGCTGGTAGTGCGGCTGAACAGCAGTTGCTGCGACAGAGAAATTGCCGGTTGACCGGCTTGAGGCTGCATAATTTCCCAAGGCAAAGCAATTAAATACGGTTCGCGCAAATCTATGCGTACTCGCAGGGGTAGATTTTGCCCGATCGCAATACCTTTACTTTCCTGGAGACTACCCTGAATCGGGCCTTCAAACAGCCACTGCCAAAGATTAATCCCCAAATGCTGCATCAGGCGGCTGCTGTAGCTTGCCGGTGGCCGAGGCGGATGCTGATCCCCTTTCTCGCCCCACCCCCGCTGGCCCAGGTGGAGCGGCACAGAGGGCGTCGCTGGAGCGAGGTCGAGCGACTGAGGACTTCGTTGTTCAGTTTCTGCCAGTATATTCTGGTTGTTTTCCGGCGAGACGAAACTGCCATCAGGATTTAGGGGCAATTCGTGAATTGTCCCGGAGGGCGAAAACATTTCCTGCCAAGCTTTCCAAGATTGGGAGAGGGTATCGGGCCACATACAGTCGTGGTGAACGTACCCGCTGGGATAGGGAGCTTGTAGAACCCAAGTGGCAAAATGGTTTGCCCCAGCGGTTCTCAGGCGAGCGATCGCTATACTGAGGCAAGGACTTTCAGGGCGCGCCATTCACAACTATCGACTCTGGATATAGGGTGGGATTGAGTTTCTCTATTTGTAGTTTATCGGGTTTGGGGTGCGATCGAGTGCGTGAGATTGCTTTGGCAGTTTTTACTTTTACTTAGTGCCCAAAAATTTATCTATACTCGGTAAATCTACCCAAGTTCCCGTAGCATTCGACTCCTGGGTCAAATCCATCAACAACTGCGAGTAAACCCCTTCTCTGAGGGACGGTATCAACGATTTACCGGCATCTATTGCTTCTACCCACCTATCTACTACTCGAATAAACGGTGCAATTCTCCCGTCTGGAAATACTTGAGGAAACTCCAATCTTTGAGGAATTTTGATTTCAGCTAAAGGTTCTCCACCTTGGGAACCCCACAAGCGAAATCCGTGGACGTAATCTTGCTGGTTATCGCTTCCTAACACCAACGTACCCTTACTCCCGTATATTTCCACCCAGTGTCCCCGCCCTTGATAAGTAACAGAACTCAAACAAACTTGACAAGGAGTTCCCCCGGCTAATTCCAACATCAACGTGCAAGAATCATCGGCATCAACTAATTTTAATTTTCCTGAATCATTCGGATCTGGCCGCGCCGAAATTCCTGTAATCAATTGCCCAGAAAGCCTCTGGGGCGGGCCGAACAGCCAGCTAATATAATCAAAAACGTGAGAACCCGTCGCGCCCAAAACTCCGCCGCCTAGCTCTTTTTGCGCGTACCAATTCCAGGGGCGACTCGCATCAGCGCGGCTCGACACCAGCCAATCAATTTTAATTAAGCGCTTTTCTCCCACATATTCTGCTGCCAATAATTCTGCTAGCATTTGCCATGCGGGGATGAAGCGAAACTCAAAGTCCATTGTGGAAATTCCTCTGGAACCACCATTTCTAAAATCGGTTTGAGATTCGTTGTTTGCCAATCGGTAAAGTTCCCTGGCTTCATTTGCTGTCAGGGCGGTGGGTTTTTCTAATAATAAATGCTTGCCTGCTTCCAAGACTGTTTTTGCCATTTCAAAATGCAAAAACGGCGGTGTGGAAATGCTGACGCCCGCTACTTCTGGGATGGCTACTATATCGGCGATCGAGTCGCAAGCGTAGGGGATATTGTGGGTAGAGGCGATCGCCTTTGCTTTGTCTAAATTCCGGTGATAAACAGCCACAACCTCTGTCCGGTGATGGGCCTGGAATCCGGGAAGGTGTACTTTTTGACCGAAACCTGTACCGACTACTGCAACGCCAATTTTTGACATAATTTAATAATTGGGAATTGGGGATTGGGAATTGGGGATTGGGAAGTGGGAAGTGGGAATTGGGGATTGGGAATTGGGGATTGGGAATTGGGAACAACTAACAAATAACTAACGAACGACTGTAAATCTGCCTGACGGTCGATAATTAATCCGTGTATCCGTGTCCTAATCTGTGTCGTGCTTGGCTTCTTCCCTCATCCTTCTTCCTTCTTCCTTCTTCCTTCTTCCTTCTCCACCCATTCAATTACTTGTTTGCCCAAATTAACGCCGTCAAACAAGTCAATTTCTCTGATCCCTGTAGGGCTGGTGACATTAACTTCTGTGAGATAACCGCCTATAATATCAATGCCGACAAAGTACAGTCCGTCCCGTTGCAGCACTGGTTCTAACTGAGCACAAATTTGCAGTTCGCGATCGGTAATTTCTGTTTTTGCGACTCGGCCACCCACGGCCATGTTGCCGCGAAATTCATTGCCGGTGGGAATACGGTTGATAGCACCGATGGGCTTGCCGTTCAACAGCACTATCCGCTTGTCTCCCTCTTTGGCTTCCGGCAGATAAGTCTGAACCATCACTGGAATTTGCCCTTGTTGAGTGCTAATTTCGACCAGGGAGTTAAGATTGCGATCGCCCGCCTCCAAGAACAAAATCCCCTCGCCAGCTTTGCCACCCAAGGGTTTAAGAACTGCTGCTCCTTTTTTCTCAACAAATTGCCGAATTACCTGCTTGTTTTGAGAAACAATTGTCTCGGGGATCGCTCCCTCAAATTGCAAAGCATACATCTTTTCATTGGCCGCCCGCAATCCTTTGGGACTGTTAACTACCAAAGTTTTAGCCGGATCGATGCCGTCTAGAAGGTAAGTAGCGTAGAGGTAAGGAATGTTGACTGGGGGGTCTGTCCGCATAAATACTGCGTCCATTGCTTCTAGAGGCTGCAAAGTAGGCTGTTCTACCTGGTACCAAGCCTCAGCAGCCTCCCAGCGTCCATCTACCACTTTTACTGGGGTGAGGGCTACCCGACTCAGCATTGCCCAGGTTTTGCCGCCGATGACGCTTAGTTCGTTGGCTTGAGTCGCCCAGACTTCGTGACCCAACTCTTGAGCGGCTTCCATCAGCGCTACGCTGGTATCGTGTCCTGGAATTAGTCGCGCGAGGGGATCGATGATGAATGCAAATTTCATTGTCAATTAAAATTAAGAATTGGTCGCAGGAAAATTAGGGCTAACTGAAAATTAGACAGGGAATGCCTCATTTTGCTGCTAGCAGCGGGTCTAGCTGGCCTAGAGCATCGAGTTTGTGAATTTCGTCGCAGCCACCTATGTGTTGGTCGTTAATGAATATTTGTGGCAGGGTGCGGCCTCCGTTGGCTCGATCGCTCATTTGAGCCCGTGCTGCTTCATCTCCGTCGATCGCGTACTCTGTAAAATCAATCCCTTTTCGCTTTAGCAGTGCTTTGGCACGAACGCAAAACGGGCAGGTTCTCCAAGTGTAAATTTCTACTTTAGGGGTCATGGATGCTCAAGAAATAACAATATTTTTTAATTGTAATCTTAACCCTAGTGCGGACTGTTTTTAGTTCCTAGGCTGAAACAGTCGATTTTTCGTTGGTAGTCAACTTGCTTTGGAGCCTTGAAAGCCTTATTATACGGTTGACTCTCAAAAACTGTCCGAAGCATGGATCTTAACCAATCTTATTTTAATTTTTATATTTTAATTTTTATTATATATAGCAACATATAGCAACCTTATCTGTTGGACCGGAGGTTATTCATTGCTGAAACCCTTGCCGGGAAGTGCAGTTGCCTTCTTCCTTGTTTTTACCCTGACTGCAGACACTATCGCTTTCTTCCTTCAACATCCGGCTCTATTTGCAGCGCACAAGCGAGGTGTCAAGTTATTTTTTATACAATTTTATATATAAATTTAAGTAAACCAATACCCGCGCTAAAAAAAACGGAGACATTGTAAAGGCAAACAGGTTGGTCATCAGCCTGCCTAGCGCTGCGGACCAACCTGATTGTTTCGCTTTCTGCATGAACAGATCATTCCTGCACCTGTCAGTAGGACTGCGATCGCAGTACCCGGTTCAGGAATAGAAGTTGTGTCTCTCGAAGGTGGGGTTCTGTATATTTCGGACAAACCCCGCTGGCTCGGCAATTGCGCGTCGGATGCCGTTGGGCTTGGTGCCGGCGTGGGGGCACAAGCAGTAGAATAATTTCCCGGACCGCAGACATCTACTGCTGCTGCCGGAGGGGCGGCAGCTAGATAGTAAAACGCTGTTGCCATTGTGGCAGAGAGTCCAATTGCTAGTTTTGCCAGTGGCGTACACATAACTATTTAGTTAAACAGTGGTAAAATCGAAAAATAGAAATAGTCCTAGAGATTAGCGCTGTACGACGGGCAAGGATTTTAGAGTTCTTACAATAAATGGATGTATTCTCTGGCGGACGTCTGTAAAAGATAGTATAGCGCTTGAGGTGAGTGCCCAAACACTTTAATAAAATTATTCTCTTTTACCTTGACATCCCGTACCGTGGTTTGCACAGGTAGTTTGCACCGAGTGTAGTTTGCAGTGTAATTTGCATAGAGTGAAGCAACATCTTTTTGCTACCTCTGAACCAACAGCCCTTACAGCCATTAACAAAGAGTCTTTTTACCTTGACCGCGGCCTCCGGAAATTAATTATTTTACCTATCGCAAAATAGAGCTGCTGTATTGTACTTTGCAATGCACAATCTGACTACTCTTTTATCCTCTCATAGTTCGACTATATCTGTCCTCAGTATATGTACGTATATTCCCCCATGTCAACTACTCAAAAGAAATATTTAAGTATTTACCGAGGGTAGAGGGCGTATTGAATGAGCTGAGCTAGTCTGTCGCGGAGAGTTTCCATCCCAAGACCTTTGGCGGCCGAAATAAATACTGCTTGAGGAAATTCTTCTCGGGCGAGGGCGAGAGTATCTCCATCTACGGCATCGATTTTGTTGAAAACTACAAGGGCTGGGCCGGGAGTTACGGGCATATCGGTCAAAATATTCATGACCGATCGAATTTGGCTCTGCCACGCGGGATGGGAGAGATCGACGAGATGCAGCAAAGCATCGGCGTCAGTGACTTCTTCGAGGGTAGCCCGAAAAGCGTCGATCAAGGCGGGAGGCAGTTCACGAATAAAGCCCACTGTATCTGTGAGGACGATCGACAGGGGTTCGCGGATGGCAGTGCCAGGAATGGTCAACCGTCGGGTTGTGGGGTCGAGGGTGGCAAATAACTGGTCGGCGGCGTAGACCTCGGAATTCGTGAGCAGGTTAAGCAGAGTCGATTTACCTGCGTTGGTGTAGCCAACGATCGCCACTGACGGTACGTCGTGATGATGGCGGTTCTGGCGCAGTCGGAAGCGGTGCGCCAGCAGTTGATTTACTTCTTGCTGCAATCGAGAAATGCGTTTGGCGATCGTCCGCCGTTCGGTTTCTAGCTTGGTTTCCCCTGGGCCTCTAGTACCGATGCCGCCACCCTGTCTCGACATTGCCTGACCGCGACCTCTGAGCCGGGGCAGGGCGTACTCTAGCTGAGCGAGTTCGACTTGCAATTTACCCTCGCTCGATCGAGCTCTTTGGGCAAAGATGTCGAGAATTACTTCTGTTCGATCGACAACGCGAATACCTATCTGAGTTTCCAAGTTCCGTATTTGTGCGGGGGCCAGGTCGCGATCGAATACCACGAGGTTAGCGCTAATCGTCTGAGCGGTGAGGGAAATTTCCTGAACTTTGCCTTCGCCGACGACTGTTTGCGGATGGGGGCGCGATCGTTTTTGGCGCACTGTTTGCAGTACCTGACCCCCAGCGCTTTCAACCAGCCGCGTGATTTCTGCGAGTCCGTCCTCAAACTCCAACTGAGTCATGTGCTGAGTCATGACACCTACCAACAGCACTTTGTCTTGGTCTGCATCGACCTGCTTAGCGACAAACTCTGCTTGAAACTCTGCTTCGAGTCCTTCCACCAAATCCAGAAAGTCTTGGTCGGCGAGTTCGTCCAAATTCAGCGGTTCTGATATTTTCCAGGGAAAGTGTGGAGTTTGAATTAGTGACTTTGGAATAGAAGGCTCTTCTATTTCATCAGTTGCATCTGGTTCTAACTGAGCGCTCAAAACAGAGAACTCAAAATTTGGCTGATCTCCCTGGGGTATCAGGTGAGCGAGATAAGTTTCTTGGATGTAACCAGTCGCACCGCCGCCGCGACGCTGAAATCCTCCGCCGCTCAGTGTCAGCCAAACCAGGGCATCCAGGCGCTGAATTGCCATTGCTGTGAGGGCTGCTTCGCTTGGGGTTTCTGGCTTCAGGTGGGTGGCGATGCAGCGAATGCCGCTGAGGCGACCTCCCCCGTAGCGGGGCAATTCTAGGGGCGCAATCTGCGTTTGCCGGGGTGAACCCACGCCGACGCGAATGACTTGTCCGCGGCGGTTGATGTAGGCGCAGATTGGTTTGTCTATTTCCGTGCTGATGGCGGCGACCCGCTGAGCGAATTCTGCAGTGGTGATGCGATCGCCCGGTAGTCGCTGGTGGTACAGCTTTTCGAGTTGCTTGAGCTGGCTGGACTTTAAACCTTGAAGATTGCCGTAGATGGTTTCGATAACTGTTTCTCCCGATCGCTCTGTTTATCTCCTATTTTAATTAACTCCCGCGCGATGTGTTCGGCTTTTGAGTTGAAATTTACTAAATTTTCTTGCGTCTAGGATCTCGCGGATTCAGTATTGTCGAGTCACCAGCGCCGCTGTTTGTCGCTACGAGGCGATGGAGCCTTTCACAGCGGCCATATCAACTTGCAGTTGTATTTAGTATCTACAGATACAGGCGATCGCTTAAAAAATCTCCCTCAACAAAACTTAACACTTTATTTTCGGTTTCAAAATCCTCCTTTAGACTTGTGTTTATCTTGAGCCTACAGGCAGATAGCAAAGCAGAAATTAGGCCGCTACCATGAGAAGCGAAACATTGTTAAGGAATGTAAAAACATGGAAACTCGTCCTACTAACTTGCCTCCTACAGCTAATGCTTACAACGGCAAAGATCGGAATGCCTTTTTGTTTGGCTTCAACCCGCAAGCAGAACTTTGGAACGGTCGCTTAGCGATGATCGGTTTCTTAGCTTATTTGCTTTGGGATGCCGCTGGATATAGCGTTCTCCGTGACATACTTCACTTTCTGCCTACCTACATTGCTCAGTAATGAGTAGCGGTATTTCCTGTCTGGCAGCGTGAGTAAATGCCACCACTGCCAGACAGGCTAAAAGTTACAAATGGCAGCGAGTATTGTTTGGTCCCTTTGTATCTTTCGTTACTTTTGAATGGCATTAAAAGACTTCTTGCTGTAATTCGATGATTATGGGTGGGGGCGCTGTCGCTGGCGCGGTGAAGATTCACAGCAACAGATATTTATTGCGTAAAGGCGATCGCCCCTGCTGTATTTTTGGCAAGAAATCTCATCTAGCATTTCTAATAATTTATGAAAAATAGGAGCATCAACGATGATTAACTCAAATTTACTGGCAGTAGTAGAATCGACTCTGGCTGACACAGCATCAGGAAATTGGCAAAAACCAATAGTGATGTTTGTTTGTAATATCTTAGCATTGCTAGTTCTCAGCCGCCGAATTTGGTATCCCCACGTCGGGCCGAAAATGCCTTTACCGTTCCCCTCTTTGTTCAACAATGTAAGCGTACCAGCATTTCTGGCTTGCATGAGCGCAGGTCATTTGCTCGGAGCATTCATGATTTTGACCCTCAACATCGACAAATATTTTTAGAATAAATGGCGTAGCTTTTGTGGTAATTTATTGCCACATTTTTTAGTAGGTTCAAAAGCGCCAAAAAAATGGTAGGGGGTAAGTGAAAAGCACTCACCCCTAATTTTATTTTGCTTGGCTGATTTACGGTAGGAAACGCTAAATATACAAGTCATAGAAACCAGTATCCACAAAGATTAGGGATTTTTAACGGATTTTTTTCATACCCTGATTAAGTCGTTGCTTAATCAGGGTATGAATAAACTTTTCTCGGAAATTACAAAACTCACCCTCAAGCAGGCTTATAGCAATTGGGAAATCTCAATTCCTACCTGTAGTCAGCAACAGATTAATTCGACTGAATTTGCGAATTCAAAACCTTAGAAATACGATCGCGCGTTTCCTCCAAATGAGCCCGCGTATAAGCATCCGCATTCCGATCCAAATTGCGAATACTCTTGCTCAAACCCTCCCGCAACTGCCGCAACTCGTACCAAGCCAAACTCCGTGCATCCTCTGGAACATTCGTTTTTCGCAGCACCATTCCGATCAAAATTGCTAAATGTTCCCGCTGCAAAGAACGCCGAAAAGTTGAAATTTGCATCTTCTTTTCCGGCTGCAAAACCTCTTGCCAGATATCCTTTTGCACAGTATCCAACACTTCCGGCAACCTCAAAGCAGTTTCCGGCGCCGATTTTAACTCGGCATCCCGTAGCCTCGCCAAGCGCATCGGAGATAGCAAAACCCGCAACACAAACCGCTGCAAAAAAGTAATTCGATCGCCGATCGGGTAATCTAGAGGAAACACCAAAGCCGGACTTCCCCAGTGTTCCCAGCGCGAAGGTGCCAATTTGTTGAGCAATTCCGGGGCAAAACTAAACGCATCCGGGGCAAAAACGTACTTTTCAAGGGTTGCTAAAGCTTCACGCTGCTGAGAAAGTTCGATCGGAACAAACGGCAACTTCGCATTAGTATCTCCAGGGCGAATCCGATTAAACGACTGCCCGCCGACGTACAAAGTAGCATTCATCACCTGGTTGACATAATACCCGAACACCGAATCAAACATCACCCGCAGTTCGTTATAACCGTTTTCCCCAACCGGAATTCGCTTTTCTAAACGCTTCCACATCGCCCTCGCATTATCCAATTGCCATTGCGAGTACCTCAGCATATTGGCGCTGAGATCAAAGGTATTTGCCGCGGGATCGAGAATATCAACAGAATCCTCATCCGGCGCGTAAGCTAATTGCGCTTGGGCCCCGCGGCTGGCAATTTGTTGCAGCGCTGGTAAGTCGCTGTTAGGGTTTACGCCACCAATCACCTTGTAACCATACTCGATCGCCCAATCGTCATAAGGCCCTACAATCCTGGGAAAATAGTCGCCCTGCACAGTTCCCTGCGGTGCCAAATTAATCGGCACATAATCCATCACCGACGCCACCATACCTTGCGTGCGAGTTACCTGAGTATTGTTCAAATCCTCCGGTTGCAGCATCGTACTCCCGTGAAAATTGTGCCTCAAACCAAGAGTGTGACCGACTTCGTGCGCCGTCAAATATCTGATATATTCATTCACATAATTGTCAATTGTCGGACTGCTAGGCGCTGCATTTTGCAACAGATCCATCGACATGGCCCCCATCGCAAACTGGCGACTCGATTCCAACCCAAAACACATATCCGAACTCGACATCAACCGCGATAAAGGAGCTCGCTTTTGCTCTTGATATCGTTCTACCAAAGTCGGCAAATCATCAGCAATTCCACCTCCACCATTTTCCCCGCTACTTTTTCCTAAATCCCCATTTTCTAACAGATTCAAATAGCGAGAATACATCCCGAACTGACAGGGATTAGTATTAGAACCGTTTCGCCCTTGAAAACTTTTAGATACCGAGCGATTTTGTTCCACCAAAGACCGATAACCCTGTTTGATTTCCCGGACAACATTAGCATCCAACAGAATGTCAGCATCCAAAATTTCCCCTGTCAGTGGGTTAGTACGAGACGGCCCGATGCCGGCAAACTGAGGCTCAAAAGAACTCGACCAGCGGATAGTATTGTAGCGAACGTCAGCCGGGTCCCATTTAGCATTGTCCGGCATTTGTTTGACCTGAATTGCCTCAGTAAAACCTGCCTTTTCAAAAGCTTTATTCCACTCCAAAACGCCCTCACGAATTGCGTTTCGGTATTCGGTAGGCACATTATTTTCAATCCAAAAGACGATCGGCTGTACCGGAGGCGACATCGGCGCTGTCGGGATTTGCTTTTGCAAATGCCAGCGATTGATATAGCGCACAAAAGGCTCCCGGCTGCTCTTGTCAGAAAAGTCCTTATATGCTGTAAGAAAATAGCCCACTCGCTCGTCCGCCAGTCTGGGGCGGTAGCCGTTATTTAGCGGCACTTCCGAGAAACTGTAGTGAATGCGGAGGTTAAAAGCCCGACTGTCAGGAACCGAAGGTAAATAGTTAAGCTCACTGTCATTATCGCTAGAAAAACCATAGACAGAAGCAATTTCCACATTCAGCGGAAACGCTTTAACATCTTTAAAAGAAGACTTGTCTGCATCGATCGAGTAAGAAGAACCCAAAAGCATCGGCAAAATTGCTTTTACCCCTGGTAAATCGCGTTTTTCGCTCATCAGCAACTCTCCTAAATCTATTAGCAGAGTTTGTCTTTGCGGATGAATGCTTTTGAGAGGCAAAGAATAGAGAATCGAGTCGCTAAATCCCCGTTCTACCGAACCTGCTTGCGGGTCGCCCGGACTTGTGCGAAAATTTATATTTGGGATCACAAACTGCACGTTATTTTGGACGCGCCGCAGTTGAAACAAGAAATCGCCGATCGGCATTCCGCTCAAAATGCCCGCTTCCCCCAAACCCGATGCCAATGTCACAAAGCACAGGAACTTTTTGTTGAATTGTTGCGGTGTAATTTCCAGATATACTTTATCAGTTGCTTGATTGCGGTAAAGAGTAAATAATCCCTCTAACTTTTGCGCGTCTTTGACAACCTCTTCAAAGGGTGCCAGAGTTGGCTGTTCGCTACTTTGTTCGTTGCTGGGCGGCCCCGCTGATAAAGCTAAAGGTAAAAAGAAACCTTTATACAAACTAAAACATAAAAATGCTAAAGATAATATAAAAAATATCACAGGCAGATTTTTTCTAGGAGTTTTTATCTGTGTATTTTTGCTATTTTCAGGAAATATCAATTTTTTCATTTTCAGTATTTAGCCGCAGGAAAGAATAGTTTTGAAAGAGCAGGGGCCCACTCGGCAGGCTGGGTTCCTTTAACTTCTAAAATAACTCAAAACTCAAAACTCAAAACTACTGTTTCGCGGGCCAGGGAATCATGGGATCTTGAGCCAACCGCTTAGAAACTGCAACAGCCCCGTAACGGTTGAGGTGGCTGGGGTCGGAAAAAGATTCCCGCGCCTGCGGCCACAATAAACTCTTATCTAGGAAAATTAGTCCGCTTTGAGCTGCTAATTCTTGCATATATTGCCGGAATTCTTGTTCGTAACCTGTCCGCACCGGGTCTAAATAATCTTCAGTCAGAGGCATATTCACAAACACGAGATTGATGTTGCGAACCTTGGTAAATTCGATCAGATTTTTGAGTGCTAGAGCTTGTTCACCTATCAATTTAAAATTTTGATAGTCGGAGTCGTAATAACCAGATACTTTCGGGTGCTTCTGAAAGTAAGTTTCGGGATTGAAGCGTATATCGATCGGCAAAAAGCCATTTGGTTGAAACTCGCTGACGGGTTTACTCGCACCGGTTGGCTGGGCATTTTCCGTTGTTTGTTCGCCCAGGGCTTCCGTTTGGGGGCTGTCGGTTGCAACAGGGGCTGATGGATTAACGATCGATCGCAAAAACCCTTTAAGTCGATCGCGCTTTTTGTAAGTTGCAGAACCCTCCACCAACTTTTGACTCACCAATTGCTGAACATTAGCTTGAGCTTGTCCCAAATTGTTTACCAATTCAGTGGCAGTCGCCACCGGATTGTTGGAGCTTTCGTTCGATGTTTCGGATTCTAATTGATTGGTGCGAATCAGAAAACTACCCCGGCTCAATTGCCTGTAACCTTCCGAAGAAGCGATCGCACTAAAAGTCAAATCCGGCCGCCCGCTGTTGAGAGCCCTCGCCCCGTCCGCCAACACCAGCAATTTCGGGAGTTGTTGTGGTGGCAAAATCCGACGGATGATCGAATCTACAACCTGGAGAGTAGCTCCATTTACCCCAAAATTGTAAGCCCTCAGCCCCGGGTAGCCCGAAGCTGCCAAAGCGGTTTCCAAAACCGCCGGGTCGATGCCCCGCAGCGCCCTCGAACTACCGACAATTAAAATATCCGGCGGTTTTTTGTGCAGGTGGATGTACTCTTGATAGCGCGCTATCTGATCGTCAAGCTGCTCGCTCCTCAAAGTTGGGAACACCGGAGGAGCAGAAACATCAGCTACAGGAACACTAGTATTTCCCGGTTTCGTAAACCCAGAGCCATTAAAAACCTCTTGCTGGTTCGCTTCCGGCGACGGCTGCAAGGGAATTTGAGGCAAGTTCACCTCCCCAGAAGGGGGAACGGGGTTCGCGGTTTCGTTCGGAAGTCGGGCTGTAACGTCGCCCAAAGCCTTGGGAGCTGAATTTTGACAATTTGGCCCACTGCAAACTTCGGAGGCGCTAGGAGCTTTACTAACCGTCGCAGATTGCAGAAATAGACCGAGCAGCCAATCGGTATTGAAAGTCAGCAGACAGCCAGCGATCGCCCAAATCAAAGCCATTCCCGCGGCGCGATCGGCTCTCACGCCCCCCGGCGCAGCAGTATTCGTTGATAAACCATCGTTGGGAACAAACAAACCCGAAGCGACAAGGGGTTGCACCGCAGCTTGAACTAATTGCTCGCCCAGATTGTATCCGGGGAGTCTGATTTTGAAGCGGGGCCGCCAGGAGTTGGGCATCGGAGCATCGAACACCAAATTGTCGCCCAAACCCGAAAAACTCCCATCCTCCGCCGGCGCAAACTCCGGCACCGGTTCCTTTTCCAACACAGCCACTTGGGATGGATCAGGTGCGGGTGCCGTCGCTGATTCCTCGTCAACAGCGGTTCTGAGGTCGATTGCGTAGCGCCACAGGGGCAGTTTCTGGCCGGCGCGCCGTCCGTAGACTCGCACCCCTGCCACTCCCGGAATTTGTAAGTGCCGCAAAAATTTCGCCACCGGCGGGCCTACCTTCGACTGAGAAGGGCAAGTCAGAGCTTCTGTCATGACGTGCAGCACGTTGGCTTTTTGCAGCACGACAGCCCGAATCCCTCCTGTTTCCAGCTTGCGTCTGAGATTGGGGTTGAGCAACCTGTTCAATAAAAAAGTCAAAGCCAATTGGTCGCCCTCGATCGCCAGCGTTCTAGCGTTTGCAGCCAAGTCGGGGTGGTGGGCTGCCGGCAAGTCCACCCAGTCTATCCACACGGGGGACTCCGGCGCCGCCTGAGAGTCCTTGGCTGGTTCTACGCCGTAGATAGTAGCTGCGCGGATGCCTTGGGGCGCGAAGGAGGCTAACAAAGGGGCGATCGCGTCGGTGGTTTGCTGCTTGTCGGGGTATTCTTGCCGTTTAGGCTTTTGTCCTTTTTTGGCAGTTTTGCTGCAAAACAGGTGGAGGGTTGCTTCTTTGAGGGTAGCCCGCACTTCGACTCTCGATGCAGCCAAGTGTTGATTTAGCAGTTTGGCGATCGACTGTACGTCTCCCCACCTGGCCCATTCCTTGAGAATTTTGTCCGGCGAAGTCAAATCCACCCGCAGCAGCCAATCCGGCTTTGCTTCGCCGCTGACTTGGCTGGCGATCGCGGCTTCGCGGAAATCCTCTAGTTGCAGTTTTCGCAGCCTGCCCGCGATGGGTTCGGCCAGCAATGAGGGGTCGGGGCTGTAAGCTGACTCGCACAGCACCAGCAACCGCCGTTCTTTGGGCTTGATATTTTCCGGCCCGTTCAGCGGCAGCGTTTCCCGGCTACTTTTGAGTTCTTTTTCGCGAATGCTGACTTTCACCGAAACTCCCATCGGCCCGAGGATTTCGCTGAGATAGCTGGCGATCGCATCTGGATAGCCCCGGCGCGCCAACGTTTCCGGCGAAACCGTCAATGTTCCATCAGGCTCGCCCTCGCCTGAGTCAGCTTGGGGGGATTGAATCAAAGCCACCGCGCCACGGTTCGCTTTCGGCTGCGGGGGAACGGCGGAACCGAAAGCTTCCCGCGTCGCAGCAGCCGAAGTGTCGATCGTCACGGGGGAAGTTTCAAAAGCTTCTGGGTATTGAATGCGGGAGGCTATGGGCAGACTTTCGGCGTCAAAATCCAGTTCTTCCCGTACTTGCGGCGGGTGGGCTGCTGTTTCTATCGGTTTTGGTGTCTGTTTGAGTTTCTGGTTGTCATTCTTAAATTTGCCGAAAAATCCGCCTCTTTTAGGGCTTGCTGGCGCTTCCTCCGGGGAACTCGCTGGCGGCGGCACTTCGGCAACTTTTGGTTCAGGTTGCTGTGGCTGTTGCTGTCGCTTGGGACTGCTGCAATCGAGCCGGACTGTCCAGTCATTTTGTCGGGAACCGATTTTGCGGCCGCACAGAAACAACTGGTAAATTTTAGGTCGATCGGGCAGCAGTCGCGTTAAATCAGTGTGTTCGAGGGCGTTGGTAAATCTCGCCGTCACCAATTCTTGAGACGGACACTGCGCTGCTTCGCACAAAATGTGCAGGTGATTTCCCCGCAAACGCGCTTGTACTTGAACTTCGGGAAGCCCTAAAGCTTCTTGCGCCCACTGCGACGCGCTCGATCGATTGTCTGCCAATATGCTCCCGTTCGCATTCAACATGAAACTCTAAATTTTGCCAAAGCTGGTTTTGTTTTCTAGAAATAGCACAGTTACAGATTTTACAGACAATTATTTGATTTGCCGAGCCTAACAGTTTTGTCTGGTTTAAGCCATGCTGGACTTAGTGTCTTGCCTTGTATCCCCTGGGCTTCGAGCCGTTGGGGAATATTTTTTTGATAATACCTCGACATTTTGGCACAGATAGGTCCAAATTAAGCCAAGCCACAAGTTATTCGTCATTAGTCATATCGTTTCCGTTTGCATCCGAATAATAATTAGATCTCTCTCATAATTCTTGGGGAACAGGCAGGATGGCTTTTCAAGACTGGCTTTTCTGCAAATGTCTATGATTTTCCGACTGTAGTGCTGTGATTTCGTCATGCTCCGCGGAGAGAGTCGCACGATCAATCGCATTCGGGGAGTATCCCGATTTTATACAAAGTGTTTTTTCCGAGTGCGAGCTTAAGATCTCGCGAGAAGATATTTATAGACTTGGCTACGCGGGGACGATCGCTTGCAGGATATCTTTCGTCGGATGTCACCGGATTTGATCTCAGAAGTCATTAGTCAGAAAGCAGCGGTCAAGATGATTATTTGGCTTGTAAACTGGGGATTATGGATTGACACAGGAGGAATTTATGCCGTCGGAAAACCAAGACTTGCTCAAAAATCAAACACCTGAGAGTCTAAAGTTGCCAGTTTCCTCAGACATTTTATTGAGCTTGGTCGCTTTACCTATGCTGGGCGGGTTGGTGGTGGCTAAAGCTGCTGCTGAGTTTGTTGCGTCGATCGGTGTTGAAAGCGAAGAAGTCTTTCGGGGTTCGCGCCTTCCCGTACTCAACTTTCCTCAATCACAGGATTAGAAAGCCCAAGGAATGATGCTGCTGCAGCTAGAAGTTAAATTTTTGACTCCGCCCAAAAACGGAGACTAGCCCCCGACTCCGGTCGGGGAGAGATAAAAATTTTCGACCCTAGTTCAACTTCCCAGAGTCATCTTGGGAGTAAATCTCAAAGTGTTCGACGCGATCGCTCGCCGAACGTCTGACGCCGATCGTCTAAAATCTAAAATCGCCACTCAACTGATATGAAAGCTTGACAATAGGTACAATCTGTGGTCTAAAAATTTATTTTTCCTTATACTTTGTACATAAGTGCCTTCTACTTTCTACGTTGCAATAAGTTGTCTCAAATTTGACTGCAAACAAAAGTGTTTTAGGCGAAACTAAACCATACAATTTTCTTGACACCCGCAGCTATTGAGGAACAGCCCGATGAGTTCAGTCCTCCAGTCTTCAGAACAGGCTATTATTGATGCAACATCTATTTCCCATTCTCCCGCTTACTCAAAATCAGACCTGTTTCTGCGAAATCGCCTCAAAGTTGTAGAGGACTTGTGGGAATCGGTGCTGCGACAGGAGTGCGGGCAGGAATTGGTGGATTTGCTCCAACAAATGCGATCGGTCAATTCCGCCGAGGGACAAGCCACTCACTTTCGCGAGTCGAATGTCGTACAGCTAATCGAAAAGCTCGACCTCAACGCCGCCATCCGTGCCGCTAGGGCTTTTGCACTGTATTTTCAGTTGATCAACATTGTCGAACAGCACTACGAACAGCGAGACCAACAGCTAGCTTACGCTAGCAGTAACGATGCTGGTGGGCGGATGTTTTCTAAGCTGCCAGGACAAGCAACGGATGCCCCCGATCGCCCGCGCCACAGGGAAGGCCCCGGCCCCGCCCAAATGGCTTTGAGCAAGGCAGACAGCAACGAGATGATCACTCGTGATGCCGGCACTTTTCACCAACTGTTCCCGATGCTGCTGCGCTTGAACGTGCCCAGCCAGCAAATTCAGCGCTTGATCGATCAGTTGGACATCCGCTTAGTATTCACCGCTCACCCGACAGAAATTGTCCGCCACACGATCCGCACCAAACAGCGACGAATGGCGAAGATTCTCCAACAGCTAGACCAAGTTGACGAGAAATTTCAGGTGATCGGGAGCGACCCTCAAAGCCCCTACCCGGTGTCTTGCTGGGAAGCGGCGGCTCTCCAAGAGCAACTGATGGAAGAAATTCGCCTCTGGTGGCGCACTGACGAACTGCACCAGTTCAAGCCGACTGTGCTTGACGAGGTGGAGTACACTCTGCACTACTTTGATGAAGTGTTGTTTGATGCAATTCCAGAACTCTACCACCGACTCAAGCAAGCGCTGCACGCTTCTTATCCTTACCTGAAACCGCCGAGTTACAATTTTTGCAAATTCGGTTCTTGGGTAGGTTCCGACAGAGACGGCAATCCTTCTGTGACTCCGAAAGTTACTTGGCAAACCGCTTGCTATCAGCGCCATTTGGTGCTGTGTAAGTACATCAACGCCGTGAAGCGGCTGAACGAACTTTTGAGTTTGTCGCTGCACTGGAGCGACGTGCTGCCGGAATTGCTCGAATCTCTCGATCGCGACAAATCGGAATTCCCGGAGGTTTACGAGCAATGGGCAATCCGCTATCGGCAAGAACCTTATCGGTTGAAGCTGGCCTACGTGCAGCAGCGACTGGAAAATACGCGCGATCGTAATTGGCGGCTCTACAAAGGAGACGAGTTGCAGCGGGAACGCGAAGCTTTGTCGGAAAATCCCGGAATGACTGGCCTTTATCGATCGGGTACTGAGTTTTTGACCGAGTTGCAGCTCATAGAGCGGAATTTAGTCGAAACAGGTTTGAGCTGTCGGGACTTGGAAAATCTGCTCTGCCAAGTAGAAATTTACGGATTTAATTTGGCTTACTTAGATATCCGCCAAGAGTCCACAGTACACTCCGACGCTTTGAGCGAAATTGCTGAATACTTGCAAATTTTGCCCAAGCCTTACAATCAAATGTCGGAATGCGATCGAATTATTTGGCTTGCAACGGAACTGCAAACTCGCCGCCCTTTAATTCCAGCAGAATTGCCCTTTTCTCCCAAAACTTGCGAGACGATCAATACCTTCCGAATATTGCGGCAAATGCAGCAGGAGTTTGGCCCGGAAATTTGCCAAACTTACGTCATTAGCATGAGCCACGATGTCAGCGATTTGCTGGCGGTTTTGCTATTAGCAAAAGAAGCAGGACTTTACGATCCGGCTACAGGAATTAGCAGCATTCAAGTAGTTCCCCTGTTTGAAACGGTGGAAGATTTGAAAAAAGCGCCGGAAGTAATGCAAAAAATATTTGATCTGCCGCTTTATCGAGCTTTGCTAGCAGGAGGATACGCGCAGGAAATAGCGGAAAAAAGCGAAGAAAATATCCAAGTTCCCCTCGAAACTCTCAAATTGCAAGAGGTGATGCTGGGGTATTCGGACAGCAATAAAGATTCTGGTTTCCTCAGCAGCAATTGGGAAATCCACAAAGCTCAAAAGGCTTTGCAAATGGTTGCGGAAAAATACAATGTAGAGTTGCGGATTTTTCACGGCAGAGGCGGTTCGGTAGGGCGCGGCGGCGGGCCTGCTTACAAGGCAATTTTGGCTCAGCCTGGAAAGAGTATTAGCGGGCGAATTAAGATTACCGAACAAGGCGAGGTTTTGGCTTCTAAATATTCTTTGCCGGAGTTGGCGCTTTACAATTTGGAAACGGTGGCGGCGGCGGTAATTCAAGCGAGTTTGCTGCACACTGGTTTTGATGGCATCGACCCTTGGAATGAGATTATGGAGGAGTTATCGGCGAGATCGCGATCGCACTACCGCCATTTAATCTACGAACAGCCGGATTTAGTCGATTTCTTCCACCAAGTTACCCCGATTCAAGAAATCAGCCAGTTGCAAATTAGTTCTCGTCCGGCCCGGCGCGGGGGCAAAAAAGATATCAGCGGTTTGCGAGCAATTCCGTGGGTGTTTAGCTGGACTCAAAGCCGCTTTTTGCTGCCTTCTTGGTACGGTGTCGGCACAGCTTTGCAAGAGTTTTTGCTGGAGGAACCGGAAGAACATATGAAACTTTTGCAGTATTTCTACTTAAAATGGCCGTTTTTTAGAATGGTAATTTCTAAGGTAGAAATGACTTTATCTAAGGTGGATTTGCAGATTGCAGAACACTACGTGCAGGAGTTAGCTTTGCCTGCTGATAAGGAGCGTTTTAAGGCTTTATTTGATCAAATTGCTGCCGAATTTCATTTGATTCGCGATTTGGTTTTAACGATTACCGGACACCAGCGTTTGTTGGACGAAGATCCATCGCTGCAGCGATCGGTGCAGTTGCGAAATGCGACCATTGTGCCTTTGGGTTTGTTGCAGGTTTCGCTGCTGAAACGCTTGCGGCAGCATGGTAGTGGGGGGGTTCCCGGGGTGATTCACTCACGTTACAGCAAGGGTGAATTGTTGCGGGGAGCTCTGCTGACGATTAATGGAATTGCTGCGGGGATGCGGAATACCGGCTAGGGCAAGAGTTTTGAGTTTTGAATTCGTGGTGAGGTGCGCTAGCCGCACCTTGCTACTGGTAGTTTCAGAATTCAGGCGATCGCCTATTGTAGTCACAGCCAGAGGAAAGTGTTCGCTATCCTAGCTGAGATTTTTTTATGTCTAAACGCAAACAGTCTGAAGGTTGTCGCCCGATGCTGCGGCGCACTTTTTTATTTTTAACGGGCATAGCTTTGGCGCGGGTTGCGGCTGACTATTTTGCGATCGCCCAAAACCGAGAGAGTTTCTTGACTCTCGCGGGTCAACTGTGGCAAAAGTCAATCGCTTTTTTATCAAGTATACAATCAAATCAAACTCCTCAACCTCTCCCTAACAATCCGGTTGTAAAATCGGCAAAAACCAATCAACCTCTGCCGAGTAATCCAATTGTAAAATCGCCAGAAAGTTCTCCTGCTGCACAGCCGTCTCAACCTCAAATTATCAAACGTTCTGCTAAGCAAGCAAAACCTGTACAAGTCAGCAGTCAAAATGTAGATGGCGCAAGTTTTTATCTCACAACTATTGACCTCGCCGATCCAGAAATTTACATCACAATTGGGTTAGCTAATAATGCAGATTTTGCAAATACTTTTAAAGTAACGCGGGGTGATGAACCTTTTGAAAATATGGTATCGCGTTACCGGGCTGCTGTTGTTGCTAACGGGACTTTTTTTGGTAATACCATTTTTTTAAAGATGTGATAGACTTGTGTAAAAAGTAAAGGAGAGAATTACAATGTCTGGTCGTCCTCAT